>NZ_JBHVHQ010000426.1:0-7084 GCF_042800135.1 Streptomyces sp. NPDC057654
GGCCGGACGCCGCCCCCGGATCGGCCGAGTGGAACGTCCGCGCCGACCTGGTCGGCCGCGCCATGCGGCTGATCGGGGACGGCGTCGTGGACCGGGAGGGCGTCGGCGGGCTCGCCGCGCGGCTCGGCTACAGCTCCCGGCAGGTGCACCGGCAGCTCACCGAGGAGCTGGGCGCGGGGCCCGTCGCCCTGGCGCGTGCCCAGCGCGCCCACACCGCGCGTGTGCTGCTGCAAACCACCACCCTGCCGGTCACCGAGCTGGCCTTCGCCGCGGGCTTCGCCAGCGTCCGTCAGTTCAACGACACGATCCGCGAGATCTACGCCGGCACGCCGACCGGGCTGCGGGACTCCGCACGCCCGGCCCCGGGCGGGAAGAGGCAGGACGCGGGCGACCACCCCGCCCCGGCGGGCATCCCCCTGCGGCTCGCCTGCCGGGGCCCGTACGCGGCCCGTGAGATCTTCGACTTCCTGGAGCGCCGCGCCATCGCCGGCATCGAGGAAATCCTCGGCGCACCCGGCGCCCGGACCTACCGGCGCACGCTGCGCCTCCCGTACGGCACCGCCGTCGCCGAGGTCGACGAGCACGGCGCGGAGCGCGGTCGTGGCCGCGCCCGCAACGCGACAGCGACAGCGGGCACGGGCGGGCCGGCGGCCGGCGGCGGCTGGCTGGAGTGCCGGCTGCACCTCACCGACCTCCGGGACCTCGCCACCGCCGTGGCCCGGCTGCGGCGCCTGTTCGACCTGGACGCCGACCCGTACGCCGTCGCCGAACGCCTCGGCGGCGACCCCTGGCTCGGCCCGCTGGTCGCCGCCCGCCCCGGACTGCGCTCGCCCGGTGCGGCGGACAGCGAGGAACTGGCCGTACGGGCCGTGCTCGGCCAGCAGGTGACCGTGGCGGCCGGCCGCAGGCTCGCGGGCGTACTCGTGGCGGCGTACGGAAAACCCCTCTCCGCCCCCGACGGCGCCCTCACCCACGTCTTCCCCGAACCCGGCGTCCTCGCCGACGCGGCCCTGGCCGAACTGGGCATGCCGGACGCGCGGCGGCGCGCCCTGCGCACCGTCTCCGGCGCGCTCGCCGACGGCCGCGTCGCCCTTGACCCCGGCGTCGACCGCGACGCCACCGAACAGGCGCTGCTCGCCCTGACCGGCATCGGCCCGTGGACCGCCCGCTACATGCGGATGCGGGCGCTGGGCGACCCCGATGTGTTCCTGCCGGGCGACGCGGGCGTCCGGCACGGGCTGGCGGCGGTCGGCGCGGGCGCGGAGGCGGCCGAGGGGTGGCGGCCGTGGCGCTCGTACGCGCTGCACCACCTCTGGAACGCCACGACGCCCCCTTCGACGACGGCTGCGACAACAGGAAAGAGCGGATGACAGTGCTGTACACGGAGATCGACAGCCCCCTCGGGCTGCTGCTGCTCACCGGCGAACCCTCGCCCACCGCGCCCGGCGGCACCGCCCTGGCCTCCCTGTCCGTGCCCGGCCAGAAGAACGCCGTACGGCCGGGCCCCGACGACCGCCGCGACCCGGCCGCCTTCGCCGAGGCCGAACGCCGTCTCATGGCGTACTTCGCCGGGGAACTGCGCGACTTCGGGCTCGAATACACCACGCGCGGCACCGAGTTCCGCGAGAAGGTCTGGGCGGCGCTGGACGCCGTGCCGTACGGGCGGACGACCAGCTACGGCGAGATCGCGGCCCGCGTCGGGGCGTCCCGGATGGCGGTGCGCGCCGTCGGCGGCGCGATCGGCGCCAACCCGCTGCTGGTGCTGCGCCCCTGCCACCGGGTGATCGGCGCGGACGGCTCGATGACGGGGTACGCGGGCGGTCTGGAGCGCAAGCGGCTGCTGCTGGAGCTGGAGTCGTGAGACGGCCCGCGGCGTACCGCCCGCGGAGTACGGCACGGGTCGCCCGCCGCACGATGCGGACCCTCCCGGCCTCGGGAAAGGTGGAAGGCGGCTGATCCGCTCCGAGGGGCCTCGGGGCGACCGATCGCCACCCGCCATCCGAGGAGCCCGCCATGCCTGCCACCGCCGCGGCCCGCACGCCCTTGCCGCCCACCGAGCCCCCACCCGCCGTCGGCGAACGGCTCGACGCCGCTCGCCCGTACGCGCTCGCCCTCTTCCGTGCCGTCATCGGCCTGCTCTTCCTCTGCCACGGCGCCGCCGCCGTCTTCGGCGTGCTCGGCGGCGCCGGGCCGCAGGGCGGCACGGTCGGGACGGGTGCCTGGCCGAGCTGGTACGCGGCCGTTATCCAGCTCGTCGGCGGCGGCCTGGTGCTGCTCGGCTTCGGCACCCGCACGGCGGCCCTGATCTGCTCCGGCTCGATGGCCTACGCGTACTTCGACGCCCACCAGGCCACCGCCCTGTGGCCCCTCCAGAACGGCGGCGAACTCTCCGTCGCCTTCTGCTTCGCCTTCCTCCTCCTGGTCTTCACCGGCCCCGGGGCTCTCTCCCTCGACCGGCTGTTCGCGTCCCGGCGCGGTTGACCGGGGCCTGCCCCTCGCGGCTCAGCGACCGGCGTCCGGCAGCCCCCAGCGCGGGGCCGGGGCGTTCGCGGGGACCGGGGCGACGGTGAGGTCGGGGCGGTCCCCGTGTGCGGTGATGAGCGCCGTCTCGCCCTTGCGGAGCGCGATACGGAGGGTGCCGCCCGTACGGTCGTGTCCGCCGTGCCCATCGCTCCCGGCGACACGCTCGTACCGCAGCGGCCGCCCGTGCGTGTCGCGCACCTCCACCGGCCCCTCGATCCCGTGCCGGACCACGCACGGCGCGCCCGCCTCGCTGTGCAGCCGCACCCAGCGGGTCCGGCCCTCCTCGCGGACCGCGCTCAGCAGGAACGCGCCCTGTGTACGGAAGTCCCGCAGCGCCGCCGCGCGCCAGGAGCCGGGCAGTGCGGGGAAGACCCGGATGACGCCGCCCCAGCTCTGGCACACCATGTCGTGCAGGGACTGCGCGGCCGACAGCGGGGTCTCGATGACCGGGCCGGACTCCTTGTACATGGTGTTCGGCTGAATGTAACGGGTCATCAGTTCGCCGAGATACTTCAACGCGTCGTCGCCGCGCCCCATTTGAGCGGACATCGACGCGGCCCCGGTGAAGGTGTAGCCCTGGAGGGCGCCCTCGAAGCCGACCCAGTGGTTCAGCGACTTCTCGATGAGCGCGCGGTGTTCGGGCTGATCCCACGTCACTTCGTAGAGGGGGTAGACCGCGAGCATGTGGGAGTAGTGGCGGTGCGACTTGGCGAACGGGACGCCCGCGCCGATCATGAAGCCGTTGGCGTCGGTCGGGTACGGGGCCAGCTTCGCGAGCACTTCGCGCCAGCGCGGCGCGAGCGCGTCCCATACGCCCAGCGTCCGCGCCGCGTCCAGCAGCGTCGCGCAGCCCCAGCGCAGCAGCATCAGGTCGTAGTTGCAGTCCGGCGCGTTGACGCCGTACTCGGGGGAGAACGTGGCGGGCAGGTGCAGCCTGCCGTCCCGGCCGGGGGTCAGGAAGTGCAGGTAGTAGGTGACGGCCTTGCGCAGCAGGGGGAAGACGACGTCGCGGAGGATCGACTCGTCCATGGTGTGGCGGTAACTCAGCCAGACGTTGTGCAGCGCCCAGGTGAGGTTGCCGACCTCCGGCGTGGGCGGATCCTGGCCCGGCACGCCGACCGCGTAGCCGCCGTTCGCCACGGACGCCCCGTTGAGCAGCGTCATGTCGGTCGTACGGGCGATGCCCGCCGAATCCGCGCGGTACGGCTTCGCCAGCTCGTCGCTCAGCCGGTGCCGGTACTCGCTCAACGCCCGTGTCACGGCGTCGAGTTCGAGGTGGTTGGAGCCGTGGATCAGCCAGTACTCCAACTGCACGTTGAGGTTCCACCACGTGGCGGGCCAGGGCGTCGGCTCCAGCCAGGGGCCCGATGTCGCCATCACGGGCGCGTCCCGGCGCGCGGCGGACGCGGCCTTGTAGAGCTGCGCCCAGTAGAAGCGCTGCAACCGGGCGTCGGGGACCGACAGGAAACTCTTCCGGTAGTACCGGTGCCACCAGGCGCGATGGGAGGGCGCGAGCGCGTCGTACGGCAGCGCCGCCGCGCTCCGTACGGTCCGCAGCGCCTTCGCGCGGGCGGTGGCCCGGGGGTGGGACCAGGCCACGGCCGCGTACAGGGTGCGCCGCCCGCCGTGCCCGTGCGTCCGCTCGTGCCACGCGGTGACGTGCTGGCCGCCCGCCAGCAGCGGCTGGACCGCGGCCCGTACGCCCCCGTGGCGCTCGACGGCCGCGGGCGGATTGCCGGCGTACCCGGCGGGCAGCGGTTTGAAGGCGGCGCGCGGGCTGATCGCCTCGGCCGGGTGGAACGTCCAGCGGAAGCCGCGCTCGCCCGCGCTCGGGACGATCTCCACGGCCAGTACGGAGCGTGAGTTGTGCACCATCGCGCGCAGCGTGAGCGTGCCCGCCTCGGTGGTGACCGTGCCGGTCAGCTCGGCGTCGTGCAGGCCGAGCCGCCAGTCGACGCCGGTGATCCGGCCGGCCGGTTCGAGGGTGAACCAGCCGATGGGCAGCCGCGCGAGGCCGAAGAGGGAGCCGAACTCGGGGCGGTGGTCCTGCACTTCGCTGTGCTGGACGTTGAACCGGATCGCGTTGCGGCCCGGCTCGGCGTAGATGCCGGAGCCGAGGAGAGCGTTGCCGAGGAACGGGCCCTCGTACCAGGTCTTCGGCATGGTCCGCCAGGCGAGGTCGGCGTCGGAGAGGACCTCGCGCCAGGGGTCGTCATGCCCGCGGTCTTCCGGGAGGGAGGCGGCGGCCGGGAGCGCGTACGCGGCCGGGGTCGCGAGTCCTACGGCGCCCGCGGCTCCCGCGGCGAGGGCCCCGCCGAGCACGGCTCGTCTGGACGATCCGCTGGACGTTCCGTTCGGGGTATCCATTCCGCCTCCAGGCGCGTGCGACGAGCTCACACTGATCCGGCTGACGCAGCCGGCGGTCGAGCTATCCGTCGGCTGATTCATCCGAGGTTTCCATCGGAGGAACGTAGGAAGCACGGAAGGAGACGTCAATAGTTCTGACAGAGATCCGATGAGTGGGGCGACGCTCCTGAGCGCACGGGCAGGAGTCAGCCCCAGATGACCGAGCCCGCCCACGCGCCCACCGCCAGCAGGCACGCGAACAGCTCGACCAGCACGCTCGTCCCGATCGCCCGCATCACGCCCCGCATGGACGCCCACGCCTGGCCGTGGCCGCCGAGCCGCTGCCGCTCCACGCCGTAGATCGCCCCGACGAACCCCAGCACGGCCCCGATCAGCGGCACCACGAAGAACCCCACCACCCCGGCGGCCCCGGCCAGCCGGAACGTGCGCCGGGTGATGCCCGCGCCGCGCAGCGAGCGGGCGGGCAGCAGCCACTGCACCGCCTGGTTCAGCAGCAGGACCGCGGTCGTACCGGCCAGTACGCCCCAGGCGAGCGTGGTCCGCGCGGTCATCGACCACCACAGCACGCCGGCCCAGACGATCGGCGGCCCCGGCACGCCGGGCGTGACCACGCCGAGCAGGCCGAGCAGCATCACCAGCCCGACCAGGAGTAGCTGCGGCGTCTCCATAAGCCAAGGTTGCCGGAAGCCGCGCGGGTCCGCTTCCGGGCGAATATCGACATTCACCACTT
The DNA here is from genome assembly GCF_042800135.1 of Streptomyces sp. NPDC057654. Taxonomy (NCBI): domain Bacteria; kingdom Bacillati; phylum Actinomycetota; class Actinomycetes; order Kitasatosporales; family Streptomycetaceae; genus Streptomyces; species Streptomyces sp. NPDC057654. The sequence goes on from NZ_JBHVHQ010000426.1 coordinate 5,621, forward strand.
ACGGGCGCGGGGGCCCCACCCGCCCCGCTCCACCCGCCCGGCGTTGAAGCGGACGTACGGCTACCGCCTGCCCGCGTGCGCCGGAGGGGACCCGGGCGCCCCCGCGTGCCGGTTTACGTCCTCGGGGGCACGTGTGCACGTGCACGTGACGTACGCGGGTCCCGTGTGTACGTACGCGGGTCCCGTCGCCCGTAGCGGTGCGGCCCGCCCCGCAGCGCACCCGCCCGTCAGCGCCCGCTGCGGGACACCCAGCCGCGCTCGTACGCGTGCCACCCCAGCTGGAGCCGGGTGGTCACCCCCGCCAGTCCCATCAGCCCCTTGACCCGCCGCTGCACCGTCCGCAACCCGAGATCGAGCTGCTTGGCGACGCTCGCGTCCGTGAGACCCGCCAGCAGCAGCGAGAGGATCTCCAGATCCGTGCCGTCCGGCCCCTCCGCCGGGTCCTCGTGCACCGAGCCCGAGATGCCCAGGCGCAGCGGCAGCGCGTCGCGCCACACCGCCTCGAAGAGCCCGAGCAGCGATTCGAGCAGGCCGCTGGCGTGCACGACGAGGGCGGCGGGCTCGGCGGACCGCGAGGTCAGCGGCACCATCGCGAGCGTACGGTCGACGATCACGAGCTTGGTGGGGACCCGGTCCACGACCCGGACCTGCTCGTCGCGGCCGAGGGCCGCGGAGAGCTCGGCCAGCCCGTGCGGGCCGGAGAGCACCGCGCGTTCCAGCACCGCGCGGTAGCGGACGCCGCGCTGCGCGGCCTGCTCCTCCGCGTCGTTCTCGATCCCCGTCACCGCCTGCGGAACCCCGGTGACCAGGGCGCACACCTCGTCGGCCGCGCCCAGTTGCAGTTGCAGGAACCGGTGGGCCACGGCGCTCGCGCCCGTCACCACCTCCACCAGGTCGTGCACGGCGGGCTCCGCGGCCTCGGCCCGGTACTCCTCGGCGAGCAGCGCCGCCGCCAGCTCCGCCTGGTCCAGCTCGTGGCGCTGCTGGGTCAGCAGCGCCCCCAGGGCGACGGCGGGCGGCGCCGCGACCCAGCGGCCGGGGCGGGCGGAGGACTGCGCGGCCAGCCCCTGGCGCTCCAGGCGGCGCAGGGTGCGTACGGCCTCCTCCTCCGGCAGCGTCAACCGGTGCGCGAGATCGCTCAGCTCGGCCGCGCCGAGCGCCACGAGCGTCCGGTAGGCCGTTTCCTGTGCCTCGTCCAGACCGAGCGCGGTCAGCATGCGATGTGCCCTCCCCATAGGACCGTTCCCGCCGGTTCCACCACCGGTTCCAGCGCCCCTTGGCGGAAATGAGCCACGGCACAATTCCGCCTCGGACATCATCCCCGCACTCCCCGCCGCTCTGCCAATGTGACGGCACCGCAGCACCGGACGGCGGCTCCCGCACCAGCGGGAGCCGTTGTCGCGGGCTGACACGCCACCGGAGAACACCGCGCCCTCGGGCGCACCGCTCGGGGAGATTGAGGAG
>NZ_JBHVHQ010000427.1:0-7072 GCF_042800135.1 Streptomyces sp. NPDC057654
CCCTGGGCGCCTCCGGCTCGGTCTTCTCCGTGCACCACGAGGCCCTGGTGGACTCCACCGGCACCATCACCTCCTTCGCCGACGCCACCGGCATGCACCTGCCCGTGGTGCACACCCTCAACGCCGTACGGGCGCTGCGCGGCACCGCCGAACTGCTCGGCACCGACCTCGACGGGCTCTCGGAGCTGGCCCTCGCCTCCACCCCCGGCGCCTCCGGCCTCGTCCTGCTCCCCTACCTGGAAGGCGAGCGGACCCCCCACCTCCCGCACACCGCGGGCACGTTGGCGGGGCTGCGGCGCGAGAGCATGAAGCGCGAGCACCTGGCGCGGGCCGCCTTCGAAGGGATGCTGTGCGGTCTTACGGACGCCCTTGACGTCCTGCGCAGCCGGGGCGTCGAGGTGCGGCGCGTGTTTCTGCTGGGCAACGCGGCCGGGCTGCCGGCCGTACGGGCCATAGCGCCCGCGCTCTTCGGCGCGCAGGTCATCGTCCCGCAGCCGGCGGACTACACCGCGATCGGCGCGGCCCGGCAGGCCGCGTGGGCGCTGGGCGCGCAGCAGGGCTCCCTCTCGCCGCACGAGCCGCCGCGCTGGCCCGCCGCCGCCAGTGAGGTCTTCGAGCCCGGCGAGGAGCTGGCCGTGGGGCAGGCCGTCCACCAGCAGTACGTCGCGGTCCGCGAGCAGATCCATCCCGGCGCGTTCGGGGACGGTCAGGCATAGCCTCCTCCGGCCTCGACCCGCGCATACGAGCGCGTACGGGCCGGTTTCGCGCGCTCAGTCCAAGTAGCCGCGGAGCTGGTCCGCGAACGCGTGGTCGCGGAGTTTGTTGAGGGTCTTGGACTCGATCTGGCGGATGCGCTCGCGCGTGACGCCGAAGATCCGGCCGATCTCCTCCAGCGTGCGCGGGCGGCCGTCCACCAGCCCGTAACGGAGCTGCACGACCTTGCGCTCGCGCTCGCCGAGCGTGGAGAGGACCGCTTCGAGGTGCTCGCGCAGCAGCAGGAACGCCGCCGACTCGACGGGGGACGCGGCGTCGCCGTCCTCTATGAGGTCGCCGAGCGCGACATCGTCCTCCTCGCCCACGGGCGCGTGCAGCGATACGGGCTCCTGGGCGAGGCGCAGCACCTCGCTGACCCGCTCCTCGGTGAGGTCGAGGTGGGCGGCGACCTCGTCGGGCGAGGGTTCGTAGCCGCGCTCCTGGAGCATGCGGCGCTGGACGCGCACGACGCGGTTGATCAGTTCGACGACATGGACCGGGACCCGGATCGTACGGGCCTGGTCCGCGAGGGCGCGGGACATGGCCTGGCGGATCCACCAGGTCGCGTACGTCGAGAACTTGTAGCCGCGCGCGTAGTCGAACTTCTCGACGGCGCGGATCAGACCGAGGTTGCCCTCCTGCACCAGGTCGAGCATGGTCAGCCCGCGGCCGACGTAGCGCTTGGCGACGGAGACGACGAGGCGGAGGTTGGCCTCGATGAGGCGGCGCTTGGCCATCCGGCCCAGGACCACCAACTTATCGAGATCCAGGGCTAGTTGGGAGTCCAGATCGGGCGCCGAGGTCAGTCGCTCCTCGGCGAACAGCCCCGCCTCGACGCGGCGGGCCAGCTCGACCTCCTCGGCGGCGGTGAGCAGGGTGATGCGGCCGATCTCGCGGAGGTACTGGCGGAACAGGTCGGAGGAAGGTCCACTGGTGTCGGGCCGTACGGGCGGGTCGGGGAGCACTTCCTCACCGAACATCTCGGACGCGGGCGGGTCGGCCTGTCGCACGACGGCCGGTGCCGCGTCGGTCAGGGTCTGGGTCTGCACGGGGGCGACCTCCAGGGTGATCGCTGCACGGGCGGCAGAAGGATCGGGCACGGTTGCGGCCGAGCCGCCGTCCGTCCCGGACATCAAGAGCGGCTCCGCGGGGGACTCCGGATTCGGTTGACCGGACCCGCGCTCCGAGGACTCAGGCACCACATGCCAGTGTGGGGCACGACACACCGCCGCCACGAGGGGCGTGCGCGCACTTTCTGGGGCCGTTCCGTGACCGGTCGGCTACAGCGCGGGGGCGATCCTTCCGCTGAGCGGAACGCCGCGTGGAACAGGCCGCGTTACCGGCTGTCCCGCGGCTTGTGCCCGTGGTGGGAGCCGAAACTCTGCTGAAGATCAGGTTTCGAGCGATCCCGGCCAGTGATCAGGTGATGCTCTCCCGGGCGGGGCGCTCCGGGAGCGTCACCGCAGGGGCGATCGGCGGGCGGCGCCGGGCGGTGGTGAGCAGGGTGAGCAGGACGATGGCGGCACCGCAGGCGGTGATGATCCAGTAGGCGGGGCGTACCGCCTGCACGTAGCCGGCGCCGGAGCCGGAGCCGGAGATGGAGCCGGAGTGGCGCAGGCCGGTGGTGAGCACGGCGCCCAGTACGGCCACTCCCAGCGCCTGCCCGAACTGGCGGCTGGTGGAGATGATCGCGGCGGCCACCCCCGCGCGCTCCTTGGGAATCCTCGCCATCGCGGCGTTGGTGACGGGGGTGTTGGCAAGGCCCACCCCGGCTCCGATCAGGCAGTAGGCGGGGAACAGCAACGCGTTGCTGGTCTCGGCGTCCGCCGCGGCGAACAGACCCCCGCCCAGGGCGGTGGCGGCCCCGGCGAGCAGCAGCGGCAGCCTGGGCCCCAGGCCGGCGGTCATGCGGCCGGAGAGCTGGGAGGTGACGATGTTCAGGATGGCCATGGGGAGCAGGTACAGGCCGGCGTCCAGTGCTCCGAGTCCGCGCTCGTTCTGGAGGTACAGGGTGTTGAGGAAGAGGAAACCGCCCAGGACGAAAAAGGAGAGCACGGCCATGGCGCCGGCGCCGCTGAACCCCTTGTCGCGGAAGACCTCCAGGTCCACCAGCGGTTCGGTGCGCCGGCGCTCGTACTGGAGCAGAGCGAGCAGTGCGACCGGCGCGGTCACCAGGCAGCCGAGGGTGAGCGGGGCCGTCCAGCCGGTGCTCGGCCCTTCGATGACGGCATAGGTCAACGTTCCCAGCAACGCGATGACGAGGAGCTGCCCGACCGGGTCGGCCCGCCGGGGGTGCGGGGCGCGGGACTCCGGGATGAAACGCGCCGCGCAGATCAGGGCCGCCACCCCGATCGGCAGGTTGAGCCAGAAGATCGAGCGCCAGCCGGCGGCCTGCACCAGCACCCCGCCCACCAGGGGCCCCACCGCCATGGCGACGCCCATCACCGCGCCCCAGACGCCGATCGCCCGAGCGCGCTCGCGCGGCTCGGTAAAGGTGTTGGTGATGATGGACATGGCCACCGGGTTGAGCATCGACGCCCCCACCGCTTGCAGGACGCGGCAGGCGATCAGCCAGTTGAGCCCGGGAGCCAGCCCGCAGAGCAGCGAGCCGAACGTGAAGAGAGCCAGGCCCGTCTGGAAGACCCGGCGGCGCCCCAGCCGGTCACCGGCTGAGCCGGCCAGCATCAGCAGCGCGGCCAGCGCGATGAGGTACGCGTCGGTGGTCCACTGAAGTCCGGAGAGCGGGCTGTGCAGATCCCGCTGCATGGCCGGCAGCGCCACGTTGAGCACGGTGTTGTTGAGATTGCCGAGGAAGACGCTCGTGCAGCAGACCGCGAGCACGAGTCCCGCTCTTCCCCTTGCCGCCGAGGCCTCGGACGCCCGCCCCGCAACCGTCACCGTGTACTCCACTCGCAATGTCGTCGACCGGTACCGCTCAGCCTCGGGTACGGGCCGCCTGCCGGGGAGGCTCTGTCTGAGGGGCCCTGGCAGGGCCTCCCAGACAGGAACCGGCTTCCCGCATACTGCACGGGTGGGAGGCACGGGAGGCACGACGGAGTTGGGGGAGTTCCTGCGGAGCCGGCGCAACCGGATCACGCCGCAGCAGGTCGGCCTGCCTCCGTCCGCGGGACATCGCCGCACCGCGGGGCTGCGCCGTGAAGAGGTCGCCATCCTGGCGGGGGTCAGCGTCGAGTACTACCGGCGTCTGGAGCAGGGGAAGCAGTGCCGGCCGAGTCCGGCGGTGCTGGAAGCCATCGCCACGGTGCTCAAGCTGACCGACGACGAGCACCGCCACCTGACCGAGCTGTCCCATGACTCCTCGCCGCCGCTGTCCGGCCAGGGCCCGCCCCGCCGCGCCTCGCGCCGGGTGCGGCCCGAGGTGCGCCGGGTCCTGGAGATGGTGTCGCCCTACCCCGCCTGTGTACTCAGCCGCTCCAGCGACCTCCTGGCGGCCAATGCCTCCGGGCTGAGGCTGCTGCCGGGGATCGAGGACTGGCCGGAGGGGCGTCGCAACACCGCGCGCTACACGTTCCTGCACCCCGCGGCCCCGCTGCTGTACGAGGACTGGGAGGGGGTGGCCCGCGGGGTGGTCGCGCACCTGCGCGCCGCGGACGCCGTCCACCCGGAGGCTCCGGAACTGCGCGAGCTCATCGGGGAACTCACCCGGCACAGCGACGAGTTCGCGGACTTCTGGCAGCACTACGACGTCCGCGCCCGCACCAATGGCCGCAAGGTCTACCGGCACCCGGACGTCGGCCGGCTGGAGCTGACCTACGAGGCTTTCGACGTAGCCCGCAGCGAAGGGCAGCGGCTGGTGATCTACCAGGTCCCGCCCGGTAGTCCGGACCACGACGTCCTGTTCCGCCTGGCCGCACCGGCGACGCCTGCCCCGGATCCGGCCCGGGACCCGGACCCGACGCCTGCCCCGGACCCGACGCCTGCCCCCGCGAGGCGTCGCGCCGAATTTCGGTAGACGCCGGCTCAGCCGCGTACATCCGCGCACAGCCGGCCGTACGGCACGTTCCCTCTTTCTTGGTTCGCCACACCTCGGATGCCGCCCCGCCCCGTGCGTGATTCCCGAGCGCGACACAAATGGATTTTCCGATTCCCGCTCCTGGCCGTGTCGGCGGTCCTGCGGTTGAGCGCCTCCGGCAATATGGAACATTATTCGATAAAACTGCCCGCGGCTGTTCGGTGAATCCTTGTGGTCAATGTGTGGATTCAATGAAAAGCCGGATTTCCGGTATGTTCCGGAGTCGGCCGGGCGTGCCGAATGAGTCGAGTAGTGAGTCCTTGATTGCTGCTGTGACCTGCGTAAACATATATTTGATCATGGGTCTGGCTGTTTTGGTTTTGGTTTTACATGCCCGTGTATTGCGATGATTTTACTGTGCTCCACGTCACTGTGGACCTTGTGAGTTGCCAATGGTAACTTCATTCGCATGGCGAATATGGTTGCTAGTTCTACAGAACGCTTCAGTAAATTCGCAGAATTCTACGATCGAGTGCGCCCGCAGCCTCCCAAAGAATTGGCTGCACTGCTCGGGCAATGGTCGGGGAAGGCTGATCCGGCCGTGGTGGACCTCGGCTGCGGCACCGGACTGTCCGCCACGCTCTGGGACGACGTGATCGGGGTGGAGCCCTCGGCGGAGATGCGCGCGGTCGCCGCCCGCCGGGGCATCCGGGTGGTGGAGGGCACCGGAGAGGAGACGGGGCTGCCCGATGAGTGCGCGGACATCGTCTCGGTGAGCCATGCGCTCCACTGGTTCGACGCCGCCCGTGCCTTTCCGGAGATCGCCCGTATCCTCCGGCCCGGAGGCGTTCTCGCCGCGTTCGACTTCGACTGGCCTCCGGCCGTCGACCCCGAGGTCGACGCGGCCTACCGCGAGTTCGAGTCGGTGCACACCGCGCTGGAGGCCGAGCGCGGTCTCCGGCCGACTTTCGCCCGCAAGGAGGAACACCTGGGGCGGTTGCGGGACAGCGGCCTGTTCCGGCACGTCAACGAGGTGTGCCTGCATATGAAGGAGACAGGGGGCGCCGACCGGTTCGTGGACTTCGCGGCGAGCCAAGGGGGCATCCCGGCACTGCGGGAACAGGGGGTCGGCGAGGACGTCCTCGGCCTGACCAGGCTGCGGGAGGTCACCACGGCCCGCATGGACGAGCAGACCACGTGGTGGTGGACCTGCCGAATCCGGCTCGCCGTTCGCTGACCGGGCCGCCTCGGCGGCCAGTACTGGGAGGGAAGCTTGTCAGGGGGACGCATTGTCATGCCCGAATGCCGGGGGTACCCGGGACTGTGCGGCATCGTCCGCAGCTGCCCCGGAGGCACGGCGGTGCAGCTCAGCACCGAGCCGTACACGACCTCCGGACAGCTCGCCGAGCGCATCCGCGGCGCTGACACGGTGCTGCGGTTCTTCGCGTCACCACCACTGGACACCGGCGCACTGCTGGCGGAACGGCCCCGCCGGGTCGTGGTGGCCGGGCCGTTCGGCGCCGACGTGGACACGGCGGCCCTGGGCCGGTCCGGGATCGAGGTGTATGACACCCCGGGGCTCGCGGCCGATTCGGTGGCCGAGTTCACCCTGACCCTGTTGCTCATGCTCTCCCGCCGCGTGCCCACCGCGGTCGGCGCCGCTCCGGACTGGCGGCCCACCGCCGGGCGGGAGGCCGCCGGAAGGCTCCTGGGAATCGTCGGGTGGGGGCGCATCGGCGGCAGAGTGGCCGCGCTGGCGCGCGGTATCGGCATGCGGGTGGCTGCCTGGTCACCGCGCTTGGACGAGGAAGCCGCGCGCGCCGCGGGCGTCCGTACGATGCCGCTGGACGCACTGCTGGCCGAAGCGGATGTGGTCAGCCTGCACCTGCGTGCCGTTCCTGGGGCCGCGCCGGTACTCGATGCCCGGCGGCTCGCCCTGCTGGGCCCGCACACCCTTCTCATCAACACCGCGCGGGCCGCCCTGATCGACATGGCCGAGCTGCGCCGGCGGCTCGCGGCGGACCTGCTGGGCGGAGTGGCCCTCGATGTCTTCGACACCGAACCACTGCCCGCGGACGATCTGTTGTGCCACCACCCGCGTGCGCTGGTGACACCGCACATGGCCTGGATGACCGACGAAGCCGTCACCCGGTTCGTCTCGGACGCCCTCGCCTTCGCCACGGCTCCGGAGACCGCGGACGGCCTCGTCCGGCGGATCGTCTGAGGCCGACGCCGCTCCACGGGGGCAGGGCCGTGTCCGAGCCTCACCGCATCGGCATACCCCCAGCACGTCAACAGAGCACCGCACGGGGCGCAGCACCGCCCCGTGCGGGCATACCGCACCGT
>NZ_JBHVHQ010000428.1:0-7068 GCF_042800135.1 Streptomyces sp. NPDC057654
GTCGTGGTCACCAACGCCGGCTCCGGGCAGCGGACGTCCACCCGCCCGGACCGGGCCCAGGAAGTGCGCGACGCGCTGCCCGCCGCGGAGGTCGTCGAGTGCTCGGCGGAGGACGGCGACTCACTGGCCAAGGCAATGGACGCGGCGGCGGAACGGGCACGTGAACTCTGCGGCGCGCTGGGCGTGTTCGGCGGGGACGGCACCGTCAACGCCGCCGCCACGGCCGCCGTCCGGCACGGGCTGCCGCTGGCGGTGCTGCCCGGCGGCACCCGCAACCACTTCGCGTACGACCTGGGCATCGAGACGGTCGCCGACGCGTGCCGGGCGGTGACCCGCGGCGAGGCGATGGCGGTGGACCTGGCGCGGTTCGGGGACGGCGAGTACTTCCTCAACACCTTCTCCATCGGGGCCTATCCGGAGCTGGTGCGGGTGCGCGAGCGCTGGGCGCCGCGGATCGGGGCGTGGCCCGCGGGGGTGCTGGCGGCGGTGCACGTGCTGCGCACGGCGACCCCGGTCGAGGTCGCGGTGAACGGGCGGCGGCGCTCGCTGTGGCTGCTTTTCGTCGGCAACTGCACCTATCGCGGCCTGGGGCTGGCCCCGGTGCGGCGGCACGATCTCGCGGACGGGGTGCTGGACGTACGGGCGGTGTACGGCGGCCGGCTGGCCCGTACGCGGCTGCTGACGGCGGCGCTGACGGGCGCGTTGAAGCACTCGCCGGTGCTCGGCTCGGCGCGGGAGCGGCAGCTGCGGATCGGCGGGGTGCGGCGCGGCACGCATCTGGCCTTCGACGGGGAGGTGATGCCGTGCCCGGAGCTGCTGACGCTGGAGAAGGAGAACGAGGCGCTGGTGGTGTACCGGCTCGTGGAGGAGTGACAAGCGGCCCCCTGCCGACCGCATCGTGAGACGCGTCTCTCGCCATACGAGATACGCGGGTACGGTGACGGGCATCGCTTCACGCTGGTCAAGGAGGACGCCATGCCGCAGGAGACCGCCGTCTACACCCACGGGCACCACGAGTCGGTGCTCCGTTCCCACACCTGGCGCACCGCCGCCAACTCCGCGGCCTACCTGCTCGGTTCCCTCAAGCCGGACATGCGCGTCCTGGACGTCGGCTGCGGCCCCGGCACCATCACCGCCGACCTCGCGGAACTGGTGCCGCAGGGCCGCGTCACGGGGCTGGAGGCCGCCGCCGGAGTACTGGATCAGGCGCGCGGCCTGATGCGCGAACGCGGCCTGGACAACGTCGACTTCACGGTCGGCGACGTGCACGCACTGGACTTCCCCGACGGCTCCTTCTCCGTCGTCCACGCCCACCAGGTGCTCCAGCACGTCGGGGACCCGGTGCGGGCGCTGGCCGAGATGCGGCGGGTCTGCGAGCCGGGCGGGATCGTGGCCGTACGGGACGCCGACTACGCCGCCATGACCTGGTATCCGCAGCCGCCGGCCCTCGACCGGTGGCTGGACCTCTACCGGCGGGTGGCCCGCGCCAACGGCGGCGAGCCGGACGCGGGCCGGCGGCTGCTGGCCTGGGCGCGGCAGGCGGGTTTCACCGAGGTCACGGCGTCGGCGGACACCTGGTGCTATGCCACGCCGGAGGAGATCGCGTGGTGGAGCGGGCTGTGGGCGGACCGCACCGTCGCCTCCTCGTACGCCCGGGTCGCGACCGCCGGCGGGCATGCCGCGGACGAGGAACTGGCCGAGATCTCCGAGGCGTGGCGCGAGTGGGGCCGGCAGCCGGACGCCTGGTTCGGCGTACTGAACGGCGAACTCCTCTGCCGCGCGTGATCTTCCCCAACTAGGCTGGTCCGTATGGACATTCTGGGGACCTCGCTGCGGGTGTGCGTGAACGATCTGGACGCCGCGATCGGTGTGTACGAACGGCTGACGGGGGCCGAGGCGCAGCGCTTCCAGCAGGGCGGCGTCTCGGTCGCGGCCGTCGGCTGCTTCTTCCTGATGAGCGGCCCGGAGGCGGAGCTGTCGATCCTCCGCAAGATCACCGCGACGATCGCGGTGGCGGACGTGGACGCGGCCGTCGACGACCTGCGGGCGGTCGGCGCGCAGATCGTCGCGGGGCCGGTGGCGTCTGCCGCCGGGCGCGTACTGGTCGCCCTCCACCCGGACGGCTCGATCTTCGAATACGTCGACCGCAAACCGGCGGCGGCCTGAGCCGGAAGCAGTTCCGCACGACGATCAGACGACGGTCACCGGACATCGCACGACCGCGTCGAAGAAGTAGCCCTGGGTGTTGGGCACGGACCGGTCGGGCTGGGTGCGGCCCGCCGTGTCCGTGGCCCGCGCGAGGAGTTCGGCGGGGCCCTTGGCGCCCGGCCGCCACTCGGTCTCCCAGCGCACCCAGCCGTCCCCGCACCCCTCGTCGAGCAGCCGGGCGGCGCTCCAGCGCACCCCGCCGTCCGTGCTGACGTCCACCCGCGCCACTCCCCCGCCGCCCGACCAGGAGCGTCCGGTGAGCCGGTGCGTGACACGGGCGGACAGGGCCGTTCCGGCGTCGAGCTCCCAGGCGCTGCGGACGGGCAGGACGGTCATCGGCGCGCCGCCGGGCGGGTGGTCCGGCCCGAAGAGGCGGTAGAACTCGGTGGTCCACGGGGAGCTGAGCGGCCGGTCGGAGACCTCGATGTCGCCGACCCATTTGGTGGAGGCGACGCCCACCCAGGACGGGGCGATGACGCGGACCGGGTAGCCGTGGTCGTACGGGAGGGGCTCGCCGTTCATCTCGTAGGCGAGGATCACGTCGTCGAGCGCCTTGGCCGCGGGCATCGGGCGGCGCACCCGGCCGTAGTCGACCCCGTCGTCGACATAGGGGTCGTCCAGGCCGCGCGGCATGACATCGACGGCCTCGGGGCGGATGCCCGCGAGGCGCAGGACGTCCGCGAGCCGGGCGCCGCGCCAGCGGGCCGCGCCGACCGCGCCGAGCGTCCAGGGGGTGCCGGTGACGTCGTCGCCCTGCTGGCTGGTGAAGTAGCTGCGACCGTTGCCGGCGCATTCGAGGCAGGCGGCGCGGGTCACGGCGGGCAGGGCCAGCAGCTGGGCGTAGCTGAAGCGGACGGGCGCGCCGCGCAGTCCGTCGCCCCACACCGTGAGGTGCCAGTTCGCGGCCGAGAGCCGGGGCGTCGTGGTGTGGTTGCGCACGAAGAACCGGTCGTTGGGGGTGTGGTAGCCGGTGTGGCGCAGGGTGGCGGGCACGGTCTCGGCGTTGGTGCCGCGGATGTTGAAGAGGCCGGGCGGCAGCGGCTTGTGGATGCCGCTCCCGGCGGCCGCCGCGGGCCGGAGCCGGCCGCGCCGCCGGGCGCTGTCGTCGGGGCGCTGCGGGCCGGGGTGCGCGGGCATGGCCGGTACTCCTGACGGACGGCGGGACACATGCCGGTATCGGCACGCGAGAGGCGGGAACCCCACGGATGTTCAGCGGACGTTCAGCGGACATACGGAACGTCTGCGAGGGTATTTCCCGGCTCTGCGCCCGATAAGCACCTTTATGCGCCATCATTGGCGCACTCCCGTCACACGGGTCGCATCCGGAAGTCGTAGTCCTCCGGCAGCGGGTGCTCGGCGCGCGCCCGTTCGCGTACGTCGTCGGTGACCGGCCCGCCGCCCGCGACGAGCTGTTCGGCGACGGCGTACCAGGTGTCGCCGAGCGCCTCGTCGCCCTCGCGCAGATCGTCCACCTCGAAGCCCCGGTCGAAGATCTCCCGTGCGGCGGGCGCGTCCCCGCGGGCCAGCAGGACGCGGGCGGCGAGCAGGTGGAAGCGGCCGCGGTCGCGGGTGGTGCGGGGCAGCGCGTCGAGTACGTCGGCCGCGTCCAGCGGGCGGCCGGCGGCGAGCAGCGCGGTGACCGCCTCCTGGCCGAGCGCGGCGAGCGCGGCCCGTTGCTCGACGCCGTCGCAGCAGCGGTCGCCGGCGTCCCGGAACGCCTGGAGCCAGCGTTCAGCGGCCCGTTCACGGTGGCCGCACTCCTGGTCGGCGACGGCCAGGCAGCGCAGCGACGGCCAGTGGTCCTTGGCCGACCGCTCCCAGCTGCGGACGGCCTGGGAGCGGTCCCCGGCGTGCCACTGGGCGACGCCGAGGTGGTAGCGGACCTCCGGGGTCGGCCGCGCCGCCTCCAGGTGCTCGCGCCAGTGCGGGCCGACGAGCGAGGGGCCGGGCGGCAGGTGCCGGGGGTGCGGCGGCAGGCCGCCGGTGCGCAGCAGTTCCAGCCAGGGGGCCTGCTGCGGGCCGAGCGTCGCGGCGTCGAAGGGGGTGCCGGGCAGCCGGTGGCCGCCGCGTTCGGTCTCCAGCGCGCCCCAGCCGGAGCCGGCGGCCAGGCTCTCCTTGGGTTCGGTGTCGGCGTACGGCAGCCAGGCGGCGCACGCGGCGTCCGTCTCGGCACGCGGCAGGGCGGCTTCGAGCCGGTGCTCGGTCTCGGCGCGCGCCGCCGCCCAGTCGGCGCCGTGGGTCGCGGCGGGGTCGGCGGCCAGCGGCCCGTACGCCTCCAGCCAGCTGAACTCGCCGCCGGGCGCCAGCGGTACGTGCTCCAGCTGGGTGCGGGCGAGGCCCGCCTGGATCTCGGCGTAGCCGCCTGTGCCGGGCTCGGTCAGCCACCGCTGCCAGCGGCGTCCCCCGGCGCCCGCGCCCCAGCGGAAGAGCTTGCGGCCGCGCAGCGCGGCGGTCGAGGTCTGTACGAGGCCGTGGCCCCGCCCGTCGAGCGCGGCGATCCAGGGGCGTGCGCCGTCCTCGATGTCGTGGAAGAAGTCGGCGGGGTACGCGCCGTGCAGCGGGTAGGTGCATTCGGCGTCGGCGGCGCCGGGTACGGGCACGCGGCGCAGGGATCTGTCGTAGCCGAAGTGCCAGGCGGCGTCGGCGGGGGCGAGGACGCGGGTGTCCGCGTCCTCGGGGACGGCGGTGTTGGACCACCAGTAGACGGGCGCGGTGCGTTCGCCGGGGTTGCGGACGCGGACGCCCGCGTACAGGAACTCGGCGCCTTCGGGGAGCCAGAGGTCGATCTGGAAGACCAGGTCGCGCATCCGCTCCCACTCCCACAGCCGCAGCATCTCGCCGCCGTCGGGGGCGGGGACGCGGGCGGCGTGCAGCGGGGCGGTGCACAGCGGGCCGTGGCCGGTGGCGCCGATGTTCCATTCGATGCCGCCGGAGAACCAGGCGCCGTTGAGCGCGAAGTCGGCGGGCTGGAGGACCGGGTTGACGTAGAGGAGTTCGCGTTCCGCGGGCTTGTGGAACAGGGAGTGGACGCGGCCGCCGAGGCCGGGCAGGACGGTGGCGCGCAGCCGGTCGTTCTCGATGACGAGGGCGTCGAGGTCGGCGGGGGCGCGGTGGCGGGTGTAGCCGTCGCGCAGCCGGACCGGCAGGACGGAGCGCAGCGGCGCGTAGCCGCTCTGCAAGGCCATGTCGGCGGGGAGGGCGGCGCGCTGCCGGGCGTCGAGCCGGTGCGCGTCGCCGTGCGGGCCGCGCGGCAGCAGGGCGGGCAGCGGGTTCTCGGGCCCGAGCGGTGCGGCGGGCAGGGTCAGGACGGCACGTCGGATGGTCGTGGCCACGGCAACCTCGCTCCTCTTCTGGCTTCACCTCGCGGTGACGCTCCGGCACGCCGTGCCCGGCGGCCCCCGATGACCATGGAACACGTTCCCGGCCCCGGTGAACAGGGCCGCCCCCGGTCAGGGTTGCGCAAAGTGCGCTGGCTAGCCTGGAGCGCGACCGCAAGATCGACGAGACGCAGTGAGAGTTCCGACGAACGGGGTGGGGAGCTGTGGCGACGGAACACACCTACCGGGTGACGGTGCGGGGGCGGTTCGACCACCTGGACCACGAGGCGCGGGAACGGCTGCTGGACGAGATGGACGCGCACGCGCCGACGGGGTGGCGGTTCACTGAGAAGGGGACGTTGCGGTACGCACCGGATCTGACGTCGTTCGCCTTCCGCTATCTGGTCACCGCCGACTCCGAGGAGGGCGACGGCCTGGCGTCGCTGCTCGCGGAGGAGCGGGCGGTACAGGCGCTGGACGAGGCCGGTTACGGCTATGCGGAGCTGCGCTGCGAGGCCACGGACGTGGATCTGGAGAGGGCGGGCCGCAAGGGGCGGTGAGGCCGCGGGGGCGACCGAGACGCATTGGGTAAGGTGAACCTAACTCGTTCGTCCCGTCCTCGGAGGTCGTGTTCATGCCGGTGTCCGCCCCGCCGACCGGTACGGCCAAGCGCCCGCCGCCCATCCCCCGGCCCGCGCCCGTGGAGCGCGTGAGCAGCCCGCTGATCGGGACGCTCGGGCCGCGCCCGGACGTGGCCGGATTCTGGCGTTCGCTGCCGGGCACGCCGGTGATCGAGCCGGACCCGGCGGGCTCGGCGGACCACGCGGTGGTCACCTTCCTGTGGCGCGGCTCGGACGCGACACGCGCCGTGCTGGTGCTGCCGAACAAGGTCGCCGACCCGCGCGCGCTGGAGCGCAACCTCATGGACCGGGTGCCGGGCACCGACATCTGGCACTGGTCGGTGCGGATGCGCCGCGACTGGCGGGCCACGTACACGCTCTGCGTGGACGAGGGGCAGGGGGCGGCGGGGCTCGACGGCGCCGAGCACCGGGCGTGGCTGCGCGGCCAGGGCCGCCGCGACCCCCTCAACCCGCGCTCGTTCCCGCCCCGGTGGGGCGGCGAGCCGGTGTCCGTGGTCGAACTCCCCGGCGCCCCCGCCCAGTCGGACTGGCTGCCGCGCCCCGGCGTGCCGGCCGGCACGGTCTCCACCCATACGTTCGCGAGCGGCGTCCTCGGCAACGAGCGGCGGATACGGGCGTACGCACCGCCCGGCGACGGCCACCGCGACCTGCCCGTGCTCGTCCTCTTCGACGGCGAGATGTGGCAGCCGGGCCTGGGCGTCGCGACGCTGCTCGACAACCTGATCGCGGACGGCCGTCTTCCGCCGATGGTCGCGCTGCTCCCGGAGTCCCTGGGCAGCGACGCCCGCTGGGCGGAGCTGACCTGCAACGACGGCTTCGTGGACTTCCTCGCCGAGGAGCTGCTGCCATGGGCCGGCGCCCGCTGGCCGCTGACGGCCGACCCGGCCCGTACGGTCCTGGCC
>NZ_JBHVHQ010000429.1:0-7067 GCF_042800135.1 Streptomyces sp. NPDC057654
AGGGGTGGTGGCGTAGCCGCCGCTGAGGCCAGTGAGCCCGGGGAGAAGGGCGCGGCCGTCTGGTCGGCAGGGTCGGCAGGGTCGGCAGGGTCGGCAGGGCCGGCGGCGTCCGAGCAGGCTGTCACATGTGCCGCCGACCCGACCGCGGTGAGCGCCGCGCGGATGTCGGCCTCCGCCTCCGCGCGGCAGCAGACCACCCGCGCGTCGCAGTCGACGGCGATGTCGGCGATCTCGCGTGCGTGCAGCCGGGGGGAGAGCGCCACTCTGACGAGCCCGGCTCCGAGCACGGCCCGGTCGAGGACGCGGAGGATCACGCTGTTCGGCAGCGCGAGGACGATCCGGTCACCGGGGACGGCGTCCAGCTCGGCCAGCCGGGACACGGCCGCGCCGGCGAGAGCGGCGACCTCCGCGAAGGTCAGCCAGCCGGATTCCCGCCCGGTCGCTCCGGTCGCCCCGCTCGCTGCCGACATCGGCCCTGGTTCCGTGGAACGCAGCGCCGGGTGGTCCCCGTACGCGGCTTCGACCCGCGCGAACTGCTCGGCGACGGTGCGGGGGAGCGGATCGTCGTCCGGGCGGGGGACGTAGGTCGGGCGGCGGGCGTCAGACACGGACATGCTTGCGCCACAGATGTGTCAGCTCGGTCGCGAGCGCCTGCGGCCGTACGCCGTCGGCCACACCGCCGTGCAGCGCGTGCGCCGCCGCGCGCTGATAGTCCGGGTAACCGGGGAGCCGGGGCCGCAGGAAGGAACGGTCCATCGTGGCCAGCGTGTCGCGGTAGAAGTTTGTGACCTCGGCGTCGACCCGCCCGTCCGTCCATACGGAGCGGCGGCCCGCCTGCCCTCCGGCCTCGTGCGCGGCACCGGCCTGGACATCCGCCGACGTAGCGAACCGTACGAAGGCGGCGGCGTCGCGCCCCGCTTCCGACCGGGCCGAGACGGCGAGCCCCACCCCGCCCGTCAGCGTGCCGACGGGGGCGTCGCCGATGCGCGGAGCGTCGCCGAACGCCACGAGCGCGTCGCGCGCGCCGGGCCGGGCGTAGGTGATGTAGCCGAACACCAGCGGGGAGTAGAGCGCCGGGTCGCCGGGGCGGGCGAGGCGTTCGAGGACGGTGATCGGGTCGCTCGTCAGTGACGCGGGTGCGCAGAGCGACAGCAGGCGGCCCGCCCGTTCGATGCCCTCCTCCAGGAGCGCGGGCTCGATGCCGGCGTCCCCCCACCAGTCCGGGCGGCCGTCTTCGCCCCGGCGCCAGTTCTCACGCAGGCCGACGGCGGTGTTCGTGACGGCCTCGCACAGGGAGAGCACGGTGCCCCAGAGGTGGGTCGGGTTGGCCGCCAGCAGTACGGACTCCCGTCCGTAGCGCCGCGCGAACTCGTCGACGTCCTCCCACCGGACCGGTATCTCCGTACGGGCGACGGCGCCGGCGCGATGGGCGCTGACCATGCACGCGGCGTCGACGGCGCCGCCCCACTGGTGTCCCTGCCAGCGGTAACTGGAGTCGCTCGCGCCGGCCGAGTCCTCGGCGCGTTCGGCGAGTTCCTCGGGGCGGAGCACGCTGTCCAGCGGCAGCAGGGCGCCCGCCTCCACCGCGTCGCCGATGAACGGGTGGTCGAGCGCCACGAGGTCGTACGCCGCCGCCAGTTCGGCCACCGGCGTGTCCTCGAACTCCCGGAGCGAGCGGACGCTCCAGTCGATCGCGATACCCGTCTTGCGCTCGAACTCGTCACCGCCGGCACGGAGGGCGTCGATGCCGCGCGGGTGGTCCCAGGTAATTCCTCGAAGACGGCTCGCGTTCCGCATCAAGGCCTCCTTGTCTGGCTCGTGTGGCTTATCTGGCTCGTCTGGCTCGTCTGGCTCGTCTGGCTCGTCTGGCTTGTGTGGCTCGTTCGGCTCGTCGTCCGGCTCATCGGGTGATGGTTGGTAAAACGTCTTACCAGGGTAGCCGCTCTTCCTGGAGCTGGGCAAAGGGGAGTTTGGTCAGCGGCTTACGGGTGGCTCAAGCGAGGCTCACGGGTCGCCGGGGCGAGGGCGTGAGGGTACGGGGGCGTGAGGGTACGGGGACGTGTGGCGGGAACTCGTACGACACGGGTAGCCAAGGGCTCACCGCAGAGCCGAGGAGGCGCGACATCCGGTCGGGGGCGGCACCCGGTGCGGCGCCGCCGGAATCAGCGGTTCGCGGGCGGGGCGCTGGACTCGCGGATCACCATGACGGGGGCCGGGGTCGCGAGGCTCTCGTGCTGGGACGGCTCGTTGTTCATCTGGCTCAGGAGAAGCGTCACCGCTCTGGCGCCGAGCTCGAAGAGCGGCAGCTTCACGACCGTGAGCCGGGGCCGGAGGAAGTCCGCGACGAAGACGTCGTGGAGGCCGACGAGCGAGACGTCGTCGGGCACCCGTACCCCCATGTCGTGCGCCGCGCTGAGCGCGCCGACGGCGGAGAGGACGTTCGCGGCGAACACGGCCGTGGGGCGCGCGGGCGCCGAGAGCAGTTCGCGCATGCCCCGGTAGCCCTCCTCGGCGGTGTGGCCGCCGCGGAAGACGCGCGACTTCGGCGCTTCCAGCCCGGCGGCCGTGAGCGCGTCGGCCCATCCCTTGCGCCGACGGGCCGCACGGCTCCGGGGGCCGTCGACCTGGAGCAGGCCGATGTGCTCGTGACCGAGTTCGACGAGGTGGGAGACGGCCAGATGGGCCGCCGTGTAGTCGTCGACGGCCACGCTTCCGATGGCGCCCCGCGTGTGGTCGTTGAGCAGTACGGTCGGCACCTCGCCGGACGCGATCTTCGAGACCAGCGAGTCGGCGGCGTTGCCGGCCCGCTGAAGAAGCAGCCCGTCGATGGCGCCGCCGGAGACGAACCGCTTGAACATCTCGTCGTCCGTCGCGAGCGCGTCGACGTCGGACAGCATGAGGGCGTAGCCCGCGTCCGCCGCCGCGGCCTGGGCGCCGGTGATGATCTCGCTGTAGACGGGGTTGCTCGCGTCGTGCACGGCGAGGCCGATGACGCCGACCCTGGCCTTGCGCAGCGCGCGCGCCGCGTAGTTCGGCGTGTACCCGAGCTCGGCCGCCGCGGCCCTGACCCGCTGCTTCGTCTCGTCCCGTGCGCGGAGCGTGTCGTCGCCGTTGAGCAGCCGGGACACGACCCCGACCGACACCCCTGCCCGCTTCGCTACATCAGCGAGAGTGGCCATCGCGTGCATTCCTCCCCAAAGCTGATGCACACCCTAGCCTGACCACCGTGCCGGGCCCATGCTGGAGGCGCCGCTGTTCCCACGACGGCGTACGGTACGAGCCCGGCCTCGGCCTCACGCCCGCGTTTCCGGCCCACTCGGGCCCGCGTGGGACCCCCGCAGATTCGGGACTCGCGTGGGACTCCCGCAGATTCGGGGTTCGCGCGGGACTCCCGTAGATTCAGGACTCGCGCGGGACTCCCCTCGAAAGCGTTCCGAAGCCCACCGGGGGCGGCTCGGAAGCCCCCGGAATGCGCGAGCCCGGTCCTGACGGGAACCGGCAGAGGTCTCATCGGACGCGTCGCGCGGAACGCCGCGCGAAGGCGGACTCCTGGCCGCCACCTGACCGGCGCCGTCCGCCAGGACGTCGGTGCTCCCTGCCGCGTACGCCCCAGGCGACTGGCCCGAGCAGGGACGAAGCGCCCGGGTCGACCTCGATGCACGCACCGCAACGCTGCTTGACGGCGTAGTGGCCGACGCTTACTTTGACTTTGGTAAAACGTCATACCAGATCGTGCGACGAGTACGCCGACCTGGTTCCGAGCATCGAGCGACCGGCATCCGCACCTCGCGCGATAGTGGCGCCCGCCTGACCGCCAAAGGAGACCCGGTGGAGACAAAGGGGTCCGGCAAGGCCAAGACCGTCGTCGCGGCTGCCGTGGGAAACTTCGTGGAGTGGTACGACTTCGCGATCTACGGCTACTTCTCACCCGTTCTCGCCAAGACGTTCTTCCCCGATTCCGACGGGCTGACGGGTCTGCTCGCCACGCTGGCGATCTTCGGCGCGGCGTTCGTCCTCCGCCCGGTGGGCGCGATCGTCTTCGGTCACCTCGGCGACAAAAGGGGACGGCAATGGGTGCTGTCCATCGTCATCCTCACCATGTCCGGTGCGACGACGCTGATCGGCGCGCTGCCCTCGTTCGCCTCGGTCGGGGTGTTCGCGCCCATCCTGCTCACCCTGTTGCGCCTGGTCCAAGGGTTCTCGGCGGGCGGTGAGTTCGGCGGCGCCGCCTCGCTGCTGTTCGAGCACGCGCCGCCCAAGCGGCGCGGCCTGTTCGGATCCACCCAGGCCGCGAGCATCGCCGTGGCGCTCGCCCTCTCCGCGGGTCTCGGCACGGCCCTCACCAGCTGGATGAGCCACGACTTCCTCTACTCCTCGGGCTGGCGCATCCCCTTCCTGCTGGGCCTCCCGCTCGGCATCGGCGGTTGGTACATCCGGCGGCACGTCGAGGAGACGCCCGCCTTCACCGCCATGCAGGAACAGGGCGAGGTCGTCGACAGCCCGGCGAAGGAGGTCTTCCGCAGCCACTGGCGCATGATCATCGCGGGGACCGCGGCCATCGTGTCCTGGACCGCGGGCGGATACGTCACGCTCCAGTTCCTGCCCGCCTTCTTCGACGGCGTACTCAAGCGCAACCTGACCGAGGGCCTGACCGCCTCACTCGTCGGCCTGACCGCCTACGCCGGTTTCATCGTGCTCGGCGGATGGCTCTCCGACCGCGTCGCACGCTGGAAGGTCATGGTGACGGGCGCCGTCGGCCTGGCCGTACTCGCCGTACCCTGCTACCAACTCCTCATCCATGGAGGGGCGTTCAGTGTCGGTCTCTCGGTCGTCCTCTTCGCGGCCTTCCTCGGACTCACCGCCGGCCCGACCCCCGCCATGCTCTCCGAACTCACCGCGGGCAACGTCCGCAACTCGTACCTGTCGATCGTCTACTCGATTGCCAACGCCGCCTTCGGCGGCTTCGCCCCCTACATCGTCACCGCCCTCATCGATTCGAGCGGCGACCGGCTGTCCCCGGCGTACTACCTCATCGGGCTGGAGGCGCTGGCCGTCGCCGGGCTCGTGGGCATCGCCGTCCACCTGCGCAACCGCGCGCGACGACAGCCGGAGGTCGAGCCGATGCGTACGGGCGTGGGGGCGGGTTCGGGCGCGAGCTCGGGCGCTTAGGAAACCTGGGGTCTCCATACCGGGACCGCATCGGCGACGAGAAGCAGGCCGTCTATAATGCCGCCCAGTCGGATTCCCTGACTCAGGGTGCCCGTGCGACTCGGGCGGCGTCGGATGGCGGACAATCAGGGGGTAACGTTCACATACCCGACGGAGTTCTTATGACTACGCCCCCGGACACCGCGCCCGCCCCCGAGGAACTTGTCGCCCCCGCTGCCGGGGACGTTCCCGCCGAGGAAGCGAATGTGTGGACGGAACCCCTCGCCGCCACCGCGCAGGGCGCCGCCGCCCCCGTCCTTCCTGCACCCGCCCAGGAACAGGCACAGAAGCAGGTGCAGGAGCAGGACCCGGTCCCCGTCGAAGAGCCGGGGTCGGCTGAGGACGGCGAGACCGAACCCCGCGATGCCGGTCAGGGCGACGAAGGCGCCGTACAGCGGGACGCGCGGGAGTTCGGGGCGTTCGCCCGTACGGGCGGGTGGACGTTCGCGCTGAAGGTGGCGCGGAGCGTACGGCCCGGTGGGACGCCGGCCGGGCAGGCGGACGAGGCGGAGCCGAAGGTGTCGGCGAAGGAGTTCGCCCGGCTCGCGGGCTGCTCCGCCGAGCGCGTGATGCGGTTCTGGCGTGCCTGGGACCGGGCGGCGGACGACGGCGTGGTCCCGGTGTTCGAGGCGCTGGCGCCCGGCGTGGACATCGACCTCCCGGACGCCGACGTGTGGCTCGGCTACTACACCTCGCGCTCCAGCGGGGACTCGCCGCGCGGCCAGGCGATCTCCGCCGTGGCCGAGGCGGAGGGCATCCGTCCGACCAAGGCGCTGGAGGTGGCGGAGAACCCGACGGCGCTGCGCGCCGCGATCCTCGCCGATCCGGGCACCGCGCAGGCGGCCCGGCACGCGCTGCTGGACCGGCTGGAGGACGACCCGGAGCTGGCCGAGGAGCTGGCCAAGGACATCGCCCGCACCGGCGAGCTGTCCAAGACGGTGGCGTCGGCGGCGCGCGTGGCGACCTCGGTGGACTTCGTACGGGACGTCATCGACAGCGGCGAGATGACGACCCCCAGCGGGGAGCGCGTGCCCGCCCCCGAGCATGTCGTGGCCGAGGCCAAGCAGCACCTCGCGCTCATCGAGGGGCTGGACTCGGAGGACGAGGCTCCGTACGCCGCCGACGCGCAGAAGACCATGCGCTCCCTGGTCGCCGAGGCCGTCGAGAGCGACCCGCAACTGCGCGCGCACGAACGCCGGTCGCGGTTCCAGGGCAAGGTGCGCAAGGCCGCCAAGGCGTTCGAGGAGCTGACGCTCGACGACGCGGCCGACGTCTACGAGGAGGAACTCCTCGAACAGCTGGAGACCCTCCAGCGCGCGATCACCGACTGCATCGCCGAGCTGCGGGCGGCGGCCCCGGCCGAAGAAGCTCCTCTCAAGGACGTCGACGGCCATGGTGAATAAGACGGTGGGGTGAGGCGCCCGCGCCGTATCCGTGGTCGGTGCCGGCGAGGTCGAACCCCGCGCGGTCGAGTGCGGTTTCGAGCTGGAGGGAATCGAGACGGGCCCAGCGTTCCTGGACCTCGGTGAGCACGCGGCCGCCGACGCGGAAGGACTTCTCGATCAGCACGTGATCCGGCAGCGGCGTCTGGCGTTCCCATTCCTCCACCGTCCCGCCGGCCTCGGTACAGGGTTCGGCCAGTACGAGTCGCCAGCCGGCCGCGGTCCGGGTGTCGAAGCTCCCGCTCACGTCGATGTGGAGGTGAGCGTCCGGCGGCAGTACGCGCGCGGCCTCGGCGAGCGCGCGCTGCCGGTCGTCGGCCGTCAGCAGGAGTTGCAGCGTCGAGTACGGCACGACGACGGCGTCGAACCGGCCGCGCAGCGGCAGTTGGCGCATGTCGGCGCATACGGGCGTGAGGC
>NZ_JBHVHQ010000430.1:0-7061 GCF_042800135.1 Streptomyces sp. NPDC057654
GGTCCGAGACGAAAACCGCACCCGGCCGAGCCGAATACCGCCCCACCCAATCACCGCCCGCGCTGTGGGCCGCAGGCCCGAGACGCACCCGCACTCGAAGAACCCGCCCTCACCTCATCGCGGCAGCAGTCAGCGGTGGAGCGCCGGCGGAGCCCGGTTCAGCCTTCGATATCCCTGCCCTCACCAGGGCGCGGTCAACGCCTCGTCCACGGCATGGCAGCGACAGGGCAAGTTGCCTTTTGCGGCACTAGCTCTCCTCGGGCGCCGGGTCGGGGCGCAGCAGCGGATGTACGACGCCGGGGAACACCCTCGCCTGTACGACCGGCTCCGCCGCCCCGCCCGTGACCACCGTCTCGGCGATGCCCCACGGGCGTCCGGGGAGCACCACCGTCAGCGTGTAGACCGCCGCGCACCCCATGCACTCGTACCGGTCCGCCCACGTCTCCACGTCCGTAGTGCTCCCCGGCATACGGGCCACATGCCGGTACCGCGCATGGCACCGCTCGCACTTCTCGCCCGGCTCGCACGTCCCGCCGCACGGACACGGCACCTCCAGCGACTCCGCCGGTCGCCAACGCTGCGTGAGCACCGCCTCACGCGTCGCGCCCATGTCCTTCATCGACTTCAGATTCCGCGCCGCCACGTTGTACGACTCGCCCGTCGCCGCCATGCGGTCCCGGATGACGTCCTTACGTCCACGGTTCGTCGTCATCTCTGCTCCTCCAGGTGATCACGCACCCCACCAGGAGGCTCACGATTACGGTCCCCCCACGGTACCGGGCCGCTCCGCGGGGGCCTCGCCTATACCCGTGCGAATGCGACGAAGGTCGCCCACGCGGTGGGGGAGAGCGCCAGCTGGGGGCCCTGCTTGTCCTTGGAGTCGCGGACGTGGACGGTGGTGGGGCAGGTGGCTACCTCGACGCAGTCGTCGCCGCTGCCACTGCTGTAACTGGACTTGTGCCAAGAGAGGGCCACCTCGACGCAGTCACCTTCGCTGCCGCTGCTGTGGCTGCTCTTGAACCAGCCCAGTTCTATGGTGCTCATAGCGCTCCTCGCATCCGCTTCAACAGACTCACGGAGTCTTCCGGAGTGAGAGCCTGTGAGCGCATCCTGGCATACCGCATCTGGAGGATGCTGACCACTTTTGGATCAGCGATGAGTTGGCCGCTCTCCTGGCCCTCGCAGTAGGCGAACCACTTGTGCTCCGGTGTCTCCAGCAAGCGCATGGGGCCGTGCAGACCGGCGTGGCTTTCCCGTACCAAGGGCATCACCTGGATTTCGACGTTCCGGAGCTCGGCCAGGCCGAGAACGTGGTCGATCAGTTCCCGTGTGACCTCTGGCCCGCCCGTATTGCGCAGGAACAGGTGCTCTTCGAGGATGAAGCTGTACGCGGTGTTCGGCCTCTCCTTCAGCAGGCGTTGCCGATCGAGCCGAGCGGTCAACTGCACGTCGATCTGCGCATCGCTGAGGGGCGGGAGCTGTTCCGCGAACACCTTCCGCGCGTAGGCCTCCGTCTGCAACAGGCCAGGAATCAGGCGGCATTCGTACGTGTACAGGGTGATCGCTTCCTGCTCCAACCGCGCCCACATCCTGAACCATGCCGCCAGCCCCGGCTTCCGCGTCACATGCGGCGAAGCCTTCCGTAGCGCCCCGGTGTTTCCCAGTGCGAGCTCCCCCCGTTCCACGAACACAGGGTCCGGCATGCGTCGCCCGAGTTCGATCGAGGCGACCGTGTGCTTGGAGAAGCGCACCAGCGAGGCGAATTCCTCGCGAGTGAGGCCGGTGTGCTCACGTAGGGCTTGCACGACCGCGCCGAAGGTTCGCAGGCTGTCCGAGGGTTCGGGTTCTGTGAAGGCGGGGTGGCTACCCGTATCGTCCGTACTTTCCGTACCGTCAGAGTCGTCCGTCATGTTCGGTCACCTCTCGCGCGCCCATCCCACTACCCACTCACGACGCGGCCATGGTTACGCCAAGTTATCCGTACTGTCTACCCTTAGTGCGCGTACGCTGACTCAGCGTACGCGCGCCCCTCCTGGTGACAGCGGTCGCGGCGGGCCACATTTGGGGCCATGACGACACCCCCCACGCATCAACGCATCGTCACCGTACGTGCGTTCACTCAGCGCTTCAGCTCGACCCGGCTCGGCGCCCGCCTGGCAAGGCACTTGGCGCTTCACCAGTTGGAGAGCTGGGGCATTCCGCACGCCAGCTCTACGTCCAGTACGGCGGCCGTGCTCGTAGCGGAGCTGGCGGCCAATGCCGTGCTGCATGGGCGCGTGGCGGGGCGGGACTTCGAGTTGCGGCTCAGGTGGACGCCGGAGACCTTGCGGATCGAGGTGTCGGACGCGCGGGAGGAGCGGCGTATTCCGGAGCCGGGGGAGCGGCCGGAGCCGGGGCCGGAGTCGGAGAGTGGGCGCGGGCTGATCCTCGTGGAGGCGCTCGCCGACCGGTGGGCGGTGCTCGACCGCGTACCCGTCGGCAAGACCGTAAGGGTCGAGCTGGATCTCCCGAGTTCGTAGTGCGGGAATTCGCCGAGGCCGGGTTCACCCCCGAGGGGTGCAGGGAGCGGGCCGAGCGTGCTCGGGCCTATCTGGCGGAGCATTTCGGCCACTACGTCACCGACGAGGAAGCCGCCGAGGTGCGCGTGAGGATGAGCGAGGCCGTCGCTGCCTGTCACTGGCGCGGTAAGGAAACCGCGTGATCCTGAAGCACGTCGTTCTCGATGCCGGTCTCGTCCTGGGGCAGGCCGCGGCGGTGATGGTCGCGCGCCGGATGGAGTACGAGCGTCCCGGCGATGCCGCGCTCGCCGCGACCGTTCCGCCGGGGCCGCATGAAGGTCCGGGGGAGACGGCCGGTGGGAGGCATCGATCATCCTCCGGATGACACCCAATGACTGCGATGATCCGACCGTGGCCTCGCCGGGCGTGCGGTCGGATCACGCCACGGTATGCGGGGCCCGCCCGTATCCGCCGTGGCTGTCGGAGGCCCCCGGTACGCTGTCGGACGTACGGAATGCGGAACCGACGCGCGAGGGGCGGGATGGACGGGGCGGCCAGGATTCCGGCCGATATGTTCCGGTTCACCACCGGCGACCGGGCGCCGCTGTACGCCGCGATTCTCCGCGCGTTCGGCGACGCGAACGAACGGCTGGTGACGGCTCTCGGCCTGGACGATGTACGGGAACGGCTGCGGGGCGTCGGCTGGTTCGACGCGCTCACCGACGACGATCTGGTGTCGGCGCTCAAGCAGCTGAGCGCATGGCAGTTGCTGGACGTCGTCCAGAACCACGCCGAGAACTACCACACGGCCGAGGAATACGAGCGCCGCAACCTCCAGTACTCCTTGACGCGCCGAGGCGAAGCCGCGTTCGCGGGCGTCCAGCACGCCCTGGCCGTTCTCGCCGCCACCGGGGCGCTCCAGACCGCGGTGCTCGACGCCATCGCCGACCGGGTCGCCGAACTGGCCGCGCTGCTCGGCGACGCGGGCTCCACCGACCGACGCGTCTTCAGCACGCTCCAGGAACTGGAAGGGCATCTGGACGCGCTGCGCGCCAACACCAAGCAGTTCAACGGCGAACTCCAGCGCCTTCTGCGGGCCGACGGCACCGACCTCGCCACCTTCCGCGAGGTGAAGGCCGCCACGGTCGGCTATCTCCAGGAATTCCTCACCAACCTCGACCAGCGGGCGCACGCCATCGCGAGCGCCATCGCCCGCGTGGAGGCGCGAGATGACGAACGAGAGGGGCGCGGGGGAGTTGAAGAGCTGTGGCGGCGGGCGCTGCGCGGCGCGGAACTGCCGCCGACCGCGGGCGGCGACCCGGCGCCCGCCTGGCTGAGCCTGCGGCGGGCCCGGTGGGAGGGGCTGCGCGCCTGGTTCCTGCCGGCGGACGGCTCCCCGGCCCGGGTGGAGCAACTGCACCACGTCGCACGCCGCGCCATCGTCACCCTGCTCCAAGTGCTGGACCGGATCACGGAGTCACGCCGCCGCTCGTCCAGCGCGGCGCAGGACTTCCGGGAACTCGCCCGGTGGTTCGCCGCCGCCCCGGACGAGGACGGGCTGCACCGGTTGTGGTCGGCGGCGTTCGGCCTCGGCTCCGCCCGGCACGCGCACCTCGTGCCCGCCGACCCGGAACTGACCGGCGCCTCCGAGAGCTGGGCCGCGGCGCCGCCCGTGGAGGTGTCGGCCCTGCTGCGCGCCAGTGGCCGTACGGAGCGCTTCACCCGTACGGGCCGCGTGCGGGACGTCGCGGAACTCAAGGCCGCCCGCGCCGAGCGGGCCCGCGCGGAGCGCGCCGAACTCGAAGCCGCCTGGAGCCTGTTGCGCACGGAATCGCCGCTGCGGCTGTCGGCCTTCGGCACCCTCGACCACGGGACCTTCGAACGGCTGCTGGACCTGCTCGGCCGGGCCCTCGCCGTCGCCCCGGACAGTACGGGGGCCCGGCGGGCGGTCACGGGCGACGGCAGGGTCGAAGTCGTGCTGCGGCCCCCGGCCGACGGCTCGCAGGCGGTGCTGCGCACCGCGCGCGGGCAGCTGACCGGGCCGGATTACCTGATCGAGGTCCGTACGGCGGGTACGCGGCACCCCGCGCCGGCGACCGGAACGGAGGCGGCCGGATGAGCTCTCTCGCCAATCAACTGGTGATCGCCGAACGCGAGGAGGTGGCGCGCGGTATCCGGCTGCTGCTCGCCCGCCCGCTGCTGACGGAGCGCGCCGACCCCGACGCGTTCGACCTGGTGCGCCGCCGCAAGGAGTCGTTGGTCCGCTGGTTCGACTACACCCTGGGCTGGACGCTGACCGTCGAGCCGCGGCTCGGCCACGCCCGGCTCGCGAAGGTACGCCAGTACGCGGACGCCGACCGGCCCGCCCGGCGGCTGAGGTCCGGCCGCGCGCCGTTCGACCGCCGCCGCTACGTTCTGCTGTGCGTGACCGCCGCCGAGCTGCTGTCCGTACCGGTCACCACCATCGGACTGCTCGCCGGCCGGGTCGCCCAGGCCGTCGCCGCCGACCCCGCGCTGTCCTCCTTCGACACGGCCCAGCGCGCCGAACGCATGGCGTTCGTCGACGTGCTGCGCCTGCTGGAGTCGTACGGGGCGGTGCGGACCGTCGACGGTGCGACGGACAGCTTCACGGACTCGGCCGAGGCGAAGGTGCTCTACCACGTGCGGCCGGGAGTCCTCATGCAGCTGCTCGCCGCGCCCAACGGCGCGTCGAGGCTCGCGGTCGAGCCCGACGGCGTTCCGGGGCGGTTCGAGGAACTGCTCACCGCGCTTGTGCAGGAGCGGCGGTACGGAGCGCGGGGCATGGAGCACGCCGAGTCCGCTGAGCTCGCGGAGACCTCCGCCCCCGCCGCCTCCGCCGTGCAGCGCAACCTATGGCTGCGCCACTCCGTACTGCGCCGCCTCTTCGACGATCCGGTGATGTACCGGGACGAGCTCTCCGAGGCCCAGCTCGGCTATCTCGCCTCGCCGACCGGCCGCCAGATCATGCGCCGGGCCGCCGAACAGGCGGGCTGCGTCCTGGAGGAGCGCGCCGAGGGCTGGCTGCTCGCCGACCCGGACGGGATCGCCACCGACGGCAAGTTCCCCGACGACTCCAGCCATGCCAAGGTCGCGGCCCTCCTGCTGCTCGACACCGTCACCGCCGACCCGGCCGGTACCACCCCCGAACAGCTCGCGGCCGCCGCCGTCGGACTGCTCGGCCGCTTCCCGAGCTGGGCCAAGGCGTACCGGTCCGAGGACGGCGCGGCCCGCCTCGCGGAGGACGCCGTTTCGGTGCTGACCGGATTCGGTCTCGTACGCCGGGACGGCGACCGGATCACCGCGCGCCCCGCCGCGTACCGCTACCGGGTCACCCACGCCGCCCAGCCCGAAGGGACGCCCGCATGACGGTCACCGCGCTGCCCCAGCCCCGCGCCGAGCGACCGGGCACCACCCGCTGGCAGCCGTCCCGCGCCGGAGTGCTCAACGTCTGGCGCTACTACGACGAGGTGTTCACCTTCCACCGCGGCAGGCTGCTGCTCAGGGGGCCGAACGGCACGGGCAAGTCCAAGGCCCTGGAGGTGCTGCTGCCCTTCCTGTACGACGCGAGCCTGCGCCCCAACCGGCTGTCCACGTTCGGCGGCTCCGAGCGCACGATGCACTGGAACCTGATGGGTGAAGGGGCCTCGGGCGTCACCCGGGTGGGATACGTCTGGCTGGAGTTCCGTACGGAAGCGGGCGGTGACGGGGCCGCGGACGGCGGCGGCGAGCCCGACTGGTTCACCCTCGGCGCCCGGTTGCAGGCCAGCGAGCGCACCACCTCGGTGACCGCCGACTATTTCACCACCAGTCAGCGCATCGGAGTGCCCGGCGGGCTGTCGCTCGTCGGCGAGTCCGGCCAGCCCCTGACCCGCGCCGCGCTGGCCCAGGCCCTCACCGGCCACGGCGAGTTGCACGCCTCCGGCGCCGACCACCGCGCCGCCGTCCGCAGCACCCTCTTCCCCGGCCTGACCGAGCAGCGTTACGACGCGCTGATCACCGCCCTGCTCCAGCTGCGCACCCCGAAGCTCTCCGAACGGCTCGACCCCTCTCTCCTGTCGACGCTGCTCTCCCGCGCGCTGCCGCCACTGGACCGCGGCGAGATCTCCGACCTGGCCGACGGCTTCGAACGGCTGGACCGGCAGCGCGAGCATCTGGCCCGGCTGGACGACGAGGTGCGCGCCGCGCGGACGCTCGCCGCGCGCCAGAGCTCGTACGCGCAGCGCGTCCTGCGGGCCGGGGCCGCGGACCTGATCGCGGCCACCACCGACATGGACAACCGCACCCGCGCGGCGCGCGAGAGCGAGGAGGAGTACGGCCAGGCGCTCGACCGCCGGACCCGCGCCCAGGAGAAGCAGGCGGAGGCCGAAGAACTGGGGGAGGAACTGCGCTCCCGGATCGAGGGGCTCACCGAGTCCGAGACCTACCGCAAGGGCCGCGAACTCGACCGGCTCGGGCAGCGCGCGTCCGAGGCGCGGCGGGACGCCGACACCAAGCGCGCCGCCGCGAAGGAGGCGCGCGGCGACGCGCACGACGACGCGGTAC
>NZ_JBHVHQ010000431.1:0-7055 GCF_042800135.1 Streptomyces sp. NPDC057654
GAACAGGTTCATCTGCTTCTGGTAGCGGTTGCCTTCCTGGATCATGTCGCCCGCGCCCAGCAGCAGCCCGCCACCGGCGAGCATGCTGGTGGCGGAGAGTCCGCGCCGGCCCGCACCGGCCGTGGCGCGTTGGAGCCGGGACATGGAGCGGGCCCCGTCGTTCCCGGCCGCCCGCAGGCCGGCACGGGCAGCTCCGGCGCTCGCCGCGACGCGGTTCAGATCGCGGACGGCGGCCCGCGTGGAGCGGTTCAGTGCCGTGAACTGGTGCGCGAGCCGGGCGCCGTTGGCATCGAGCCGGGCGAGGGAGCGGTTGGCGGCGGAGGTGCGGTCGGCCATGGTCCGCAGCTGTCCCGAAGCAGCGCGCGTTCCCGCGATGAGGTTGCGGACCTCGGCGCGCATCGCCACGGTCAGGGTGAACCCAGCCACCGCTACGTGCTCCTTTCCTGCGTCGTGCTGGTCGGGTCATGGCTGGCACGGGGCAGGAGCTGGACCTTGACCCCGTAGCCGGAGCGGTCGGTGGGGACGTGGTCGCGCTCCTGCTCGATCAGCTCGCAGCCCGGGCAGCGGAGGGTGTCGGTGACGTAGGCGTGCGGATCACCGCCGCGCCGGCGGTCCCACTCCGCCAGCCGGGTGTGGCACTCCGGGCACACGGTGCACTGCCACTGCGCCCAGGCCAGTGCCTTGGCGCGATCGAGCGCCGTCCACCGGCCGTCGCCGCCCAGCAGCCGCGAATGCGGGATGCGGTACCGCTCGCACACCTCCAGCTCGGCGCGCAGGTCCGCGTCGCGGCTCAGCCTTTTCCCAGGTCGACCCGGCTCTCCTGCTGTACTTGCCACGCCGCTTCCCACAGGAGATTGGCGTCGGGCGCCGACCAGGTCGACAGCAGCACGGCGGCCTCGTCCTGGCTCATCCCGTCGGCCGACGCCGCCGAGATCAGCGCCGCGGGGAAGCTGTCGGGGTTGAACACCGCGCCTTCCTCGGCCTGCTCGTCCGTCGGCGGGTGCGCGGTGATCAGCTCCTCCAGCACCGGGCGCGGCAGGGCCAGGAAGGTCAGGAAGTCGGAGGCGTCGTCCAGCGCCGCGCGGGCGGCCTGGCTGGCCGCTTCCGCGTCGGCGGCGCGTCGGGCTGCCGGTTCGTCGTCGGGTGAGGCTTCGGCGACGAACCGGGCCCGCTCCGCTGCCCGTTCGGCCTCGTCGGCCTTCGTGCGCAGCTGCTCGTCATCGCAGATCCGCAGTTCGTTGCGGGGCCGGGCGCGCTGGCGCAGGCGTTCCATCTTGGCTGCCCATGCCCCTTCCGCCGACGGAGCGGATGCGCCTTCGGTGGATGCGGGGCCCGGTGCGGGGCGGGCCACCGTCAGTCCTCGCCGTGCTCGTGGACGGTGGCGGCGGCCGCGCTGACGACGGTGAGGTCGACGCGCTCGTCCTCGCAGTCATCGGCAGGTGTCGGGAGGGTGTGGTACGCCTCGGGGACCACGGCGTCCAGGGTCGGTTCGTCGACGACGGTGAAGTCGACCTTGAACTTGGCGGCTTCGTTGCCGGTCGAGTACGTCGCGGCGCGGGTGGCGACCTGTACGGGGAAGAGGTCCATCGACCGGGAGCCGGGGATGTCGCCCTTGCGCAGCAGCGCGATCCAGCCCTTGGCCCCCTTGTGCAGCCGCTGCTCGATGGCGTCGGAGTGCTGGTCTTCGTAGAAGGTGAGGCTGGACTTCTCGGCCTTGTCGTTGCCGGGGATCGAGCTGTTGAAGGTCGAGCCCATGTCGGGGGTTTCGATCGGGTCGTTCTCCAGGGCCCAGCCCTCGATGTCGCTGACCGAGTCGGTCAGGTCGAAGCGGTTAGGGCCGTCGATCTCCGGGCGGGTGGGCCAGTTCGGGTCGGTGACCGTCGTGAGCCAGTAGATCTTGGAGATGCCGCGCCGCAGGAATCGGGTCTGGGCGGCAGGCTTCTTCGGGGACACAGGTCCGCTCCCACTTCTGGGGCAGCGTCCCGTGCCGAGGCCCTGCCCCTTGAACTCCAGGGGTGCGCCCGGCCTTGGCCTGGCGTCCGCGCGGGCCTCCGCGGTGAGGACAATCAGCTATGCGGCGGACGACACGGTGATCGTGAACCGCTGCACGTAGGAAACGATACTGCCTGCCGCCGACACAGACGGCTCGCCACCGCTGTCGTGCTCCAACTCCCGGTCGATGACCCGGGCTTCGGGAACTTCCAGGCCGTAGGCCCAGCGGTCGCCGCTGCGCCCCACCACGCCGTGGCGTACCCGGTCGGCGAGCCACTGCACCTGGTCGTCGCGTTCCCCCACCGACGTCACCTGGTAGGTCCACGCGGCGTCGGCGTGCCAGTCCCACAGCGGCGGGCCGCTGAACGTGGCGGGCAGGCTGTCGAGGATCGCGTACGGGACCGGAGCGGGCCGCCATTCACCCGCGGTCGCATCGAGGACGAGCGGCAGTTCCCCGATTCCGCACGGCCGGCCACTCGCCCGCGCGACGAGCGCCGCCAGGGCCCGCGTCACCGGCAGACGCTCAGCTGTCACGGCAGGACCCCGTCCGCCAGGGCCCGGAGGAATCCGGGCCGGGTCTGCTTCCACGCGGGCTCGACATGCGGGTAGGGCGGCTGCCGGTAGTGGCGGCCGAGCGCATCGACCCCGACGAAGCCATACTCCAGCCGCCTCGCCTGCGGCGCGTCGGAGTACACCTCCGCCGTGACCTGGCCTGCGCCGCCGCTCATCCGCACGTCCCACGACGCGCGGTACTGACCGGTGATGACCTGTGGCCCCGGCCGCCCGGAGGCGTTGCGCTGGATGCGTACGCGCAGCAGCATCGCGTGGTGGCGGGTGATCGTGCGGGTGCGGGCCCGAGCGGCCGGGCCGAGCCGGGCCAGCGCGGCCGCCAGCGCGATCGGGTCGCGGAACGCCGCCGCCTCCGGGTGCGCGTTCGGGTGCGCTTCGGCGGGCATCAGTCGATCACCTGCACTCGCACGATGCGCAGCACGCTGTAGGTGCCGACGGCGGTGTCCGAGACGCGGAAGCGGCGGCCGACGAGCTGCGGGTCGCGGGGCCCGCCGCGTCGTGCCGATCCGGCGACGCGGATCACGTCGTCCGGGCGCAGTTGCGGCGCCCCAACCGGCAGCACCGCCTGGTAGTCCGTGGTCGGCGGGGTCTGGGCGATTGCTCCGTCGAGGGGTTTGGTGATCGCGGGGCGGCCGAGCGGCAGCAGGGCGCCGAGCCCGTCCCAGAGCAGGACTTCGTCGGGCACCGGGGCCACCAGTGCGCCCGTCGTCTCGTCCAGTACGTCGTCGGTGCGGCCCGCGCTGTCGCGCCACGCCTCCAGCTTGTCGTCCAGGACGCGTTCGACGACCCGGCGCGCGCCGTCGAGGTCAAGCGCCACTGGCCCACTCCTCCAGCTGGGCCAGCATTGCCCGGGTCAGGGCGTGCGGGCCGCTGTCGAGGTCCAGGCGCGCCAGGGCGGCCGTCTCCAGCTCCACCGGGTCGATCGCCGCCAGGAACTGCGCCGCCGCCGGGCCGGGATCCGGCGGCCCCGCGACGCACACCCGCGCCGCCCCGGCCCACTCCACCTCGCTGTGGCCCGCGGCCAGGTGCACCAGCACCTGCGGCGGCTCCCCGGCGGTCTGGTCGATGCGGTAGGCGGCGACCTGCTCGCCCACCGGCCGACCGTCGATGTCGATGGAGGCGCGCTCGCCTCGCGCGGAGACCCGCACCTCATGTACTTCCTTGCTCTGGTCCATCTCATCGACCCTAGGGCCGGTGACGGACAACTCCGGCTGCACCGTGCACTGTCGACCTATGACGACGCCCTACACCGAGGCCGGGACCGCAGAAGGTGCCTGGACGCAGTCGCTGCGGCTGCCCGCCGCCACTTCCGTCGAGCAGGTCCACCGCGCGCTCGCGGAGCTGGCGCGCAGCTGGCCGGTGGCGGCCTTCCTGCCAGGGGAGGCCGACGAGCCGGTGGGCGAGGTGGTGCTGTACCGGGACCCGAGCCGCACCTACGGCACACCGGACACGTCGGCGTGTGACGCCGCCGTACGCCGCCTGGTCGCGGCGACCGGGTGGACCCCGGCCGCCGGGCGAGCCGACGACGGGGTGCTTGTCGGTCTCGGTCTGCGGGAGGGGTACGGCGCCGGTGCGCCGGAGCACTCGCCCGAAGAAGTCGCTGACCGTCTTCGCGTCGCCAGCGCCATGGGATGGCGCTGCCGTGCCGCCCGGCTCATATCCGCCAGGTTCGTTGACGACGCTGTTCGCTGGTACGCGGAGGACGGAGTCATTGTGCGCGCGGAGGACCGGCTGTTGCCCGCCATCGAGGAGGCCGCCTTGAGCTGTGCCCAGCAGCGGTACGTTGTGACCCACCTGGCCCACCAGCGAACGTATGTACTCCAGCAATGCACCAGCGGAGGCTTGCCGTCTTGAGCGTTCCGCTGATCAGTCGGAGCTCGCTCTGGAGGAGTGAGCGAATACCCGGTTCGCGCCCCTGCTGTGTCACATTGGGCGTGTGACTACCCAGCTCGTCGTCGACCTCAGAAGACAGCCTGTCGATGATGTCCTCAACCGAGTCGAACAGGGGTTCGGGACGCGGCTGAAGCGGAGCACGATGGTACGCAAGCGCCGCAGCGTGGGCGTGCGGACGGACCGTGGCACCTGGGTTCGGGTGGAGCGTCGTGCGGCAGGCCGGATTGACGGGCAAGGCTGGAACGGCACCGAGGTCGCGGATTCGCTGACGGGGATCGCGATGCCGCAGTGGCTTGCCGGACTGGCCTGGCGCGCCCCCGACGGCACGGCGGTATGGCGAGCGGATGAGACGACGCTGCTCCCGGACGTCCCGGTCAGGCCAGAAGGGGGCACGATCACCGTCGCGCCCGAGCTGGCGGACTCCTGGTGGCGGACGCTGAACTCATCGCTGGACGCACTCGCCCGGGCCAAGACGACCCGCGTGGCGACGCCGGACACCGTGACCATCACGCAGGAGGGCATCACCAGCCTGATCACCCACGTCTTCGGCGCGGTGGTGGATACGGCTGTCGATCGCTGGCACCCGGCACACGCTGACCTGAACTGGGCAAACGTCACCGGCCCGACCTGCTGCATCTTCGACTGGGAAGACTGGGGCGCAGCGCCGCGGGGGCTGGACGCCGCTTCGCTGTGGGCGGCGTCCCTGGCCGTGCCCGACCTGGCCGAACGCGTGCGGAACGAGCGGCGTGCGGACCTGGAGAGCCGGGATGGCCGGCTGATGATGCTGTTCGCCTGCGCGAAGATCGCCGGGCCCTGCGCCGACGCGGCTGACCCCAAGCTGGAGCCTGCCCGTACGGCGGCTCGGCAGCTCATCGCGGGACTTTGGTAACGATCGCCCGTTCGCGCAGCAGAGGGGCAGACATATGTACTCCGGCAGCGTGCGAGTTTGCCGTGTTGAATGACGTTGTTCAGTTGGCACTCGGCCCGGTGGCAGCGACGAGCTCGCGCACTCCTGGTACGCGGGGGTGGCGGGAGCGCAGGTCGGTGACGATCTTTCGGATCGATGGCCGGTCGCGGACCTCGCCCGGTGAGACGCGCAGGGCCAGCAGCAGTTCGGCGGCGGTCTGCTCGGCCTTGCCCCATTGCCACCAGGCACGCGCGAGGTCGGTGTGCATGCGTCCTTTGCGTTCGTGGGTGGCGAACTGATCCTCGTACAGCATGCGGCCGGCATCCAGGGCGGCTCCGGCGTCGCCGAGTGCCCAGCGGACGCTGACCTGGTAGAGCTTGGCCTGCGCCGGGGTGAAGGGGAAGAGACGGCCCTCGGCGGGGGCCCGGTCGGGGAGTCGGCAGGCGGCTCGGGCGGCTTCACCGAGCAGGGAGAGGGCCTGGCCGCGGTCGCCGGAGCGGGCCGCGGTGTAGGCGGTGGTGCACAGGATCTGGGCGTAGGCCGAGGTCTGGGCATCGGTCTTCAGTCCGGTGGCCTCGGTTCGGTTCGCCGCGTTCAGGATGAGGTCCTGGGCGGCGTCGGGCTGATCCTGGTGGCGCAGGACGATGCTCATCTCCCGTGCGGCGGCCACGGCCGCGAGGGGGGAGCCGGAGATGTCCGCGGTGATGGTGGCGCGGTCGGCGGCGCGCCGGGCCCGCTCGTACTCGCCGATTTTGACGAGGACTTCGGCCACCAGGCGGTAGCACGACGAGAGGCGGGCCAGGGCGATCTCGTCGCGCGAGCGGGCGGCGTCGTGGGCGTCGCCGAGAAGGCCGGGCAGCTCGGCGAGGAGGCGTGCGTGCTGTCCGGTGTCGAAGAGGCGGCGGGCGGCGGCCAGACGCGTGGCGACCGCGGGGGTGGTGGATCCGGTGGGGGCGGGCACGCCCGCGAGGGCGGTGTCCACGCCGGTGAGGAGTGTGAGGGGGGTCGCGAGAGTGGCGGCGGCGAGCAGGGTGCGGCGGCGCATGGTGTCCTCCTCGGCACAGCGTTCTTGCGCCGCAACTGTAGTGGCTGGGCAGGGCCCTAGTCCGAGCGACGCGGCCAGGACATGCATCGGCATGCCCACCCGGTCGGCGGCGTGTCGTAGGAGAGTCAGGTCGGCGTGGTGACCGTGGCGCTCCAGCCGGGAGACGGCCGAGGCGGAGCAGCCGAGGCGGGCGCCGAGCTCCGCCTGCCGCCAGCCGCGGTCCTCCCGGCCGAGGCGGATCAGGCCCCCGGGGTCGTGACGGGCGATGAGGGCGCGGGCCCGGTCGGTGCTCCACAGTGCGTCCGTGCTCATCTGGCCTCCGCACGCCGACAGCCGGGCAGTCTACCCACAGTAGTAGCTCCTTAACGTCACGTACACGGCGTGTGCGGGACCTGCAAACGCTGTGCGGGCAACGGCAGTTGACCACCGTCTGCGACCGTTCGGCGGTTTGGTGGACGTGCGGCCCCGCACTCAGCGTCGGGGCTCCGACACCCGGAGGACAGCATGGCGACAGCAGTCGAGACCCGCGTCCGCGACCCGCGGGACTACGTGGAGCCCGAGGTCTGGGACCGCGAGATCCAGCTCCTCATGCGCGACCACCCCTTCGACGAGGTCATGGCCGAGCGCCTGTTCGGCGCGGCCGTCTCC
>NZ_JBHVHQ010000432.1:0-7050 GCF_042800135.1 Streptomyces sp. NPDC057654
CCTTCGCCCTCCGCCGGCTGCGGACGGCCGGCCGCGAGGCCCGCGCCTGCCTGGTGGGGGCGATGAGCGCGCCGCTCGGCGGCGACGCGCTCGCGCTCGGTGCGACCGTCGCCGACGGGGCGGCCCTGCGCTTCACGACCACCGCGGCCACCATCGCGCTGCCCGGCCGCACCGGCGCCCCCGCCGCGTACGACACCCGGCTCGACGTGGGGGAGGACGCCGTACTGCGCTGGCTCCCCGAGCCGCTGATCTCCGCGGGCGGCAGCGATCTGCGCATGACCACCCGCGTCGATCTCGCGCCCAGTGCCCGCCTCGTCTTCCGGGAGGAGCAGGTGCTCGGCCGGGCCGGCGAGGACACCGGGCGGCTCGTCACCCGGCTGACCGTGCGCCGCGCGGGCCGTCCGCTCTTCGACCAGGAGCTGGCGTACGGGCCGGGGGCGCCCGGCTGGGCGGGCGGCGCGGTCCTCGGCGGCCACCGGGCGGTCGGTCAGCTGATCGTCGTGGACCCGGCCTTCGAGGAACATCCCGTGGAACGGACGCTCCTGGGCGAAACGGCCGTGCTGACCCCCTTGGCAGGCCCTGCCGCTCTGGTCACAGCCGTCGCTCCGGACGCTCTGTGCCTGCGCCGTTACCTCGATGCGGCGGCGAATCTTATGGATTGGTAAAGAAACACCTGTGCGATCTGTCCTTCTGGGGGACGGAAGCGAAAGTATTCCCCTCGCAGCTCCGTGATCATCGCCGTCCCCGGAGGCGGCACACCCAGCAGGGGGAGTTCCTTCGTGAGACGTACAGCAATACTCGGCGCGACCGGCACCGTGGTGACCGGCGCGCTGATAGCCGGGTTCATGGCCGCGCCGACGGCCGCCGCCGACACGCGCTCGCACAACGGCGCCCGCGAGGCGTACGGCGTGCGGGTGGCCGCGGCCGCCGCGGCGAGGTCGGGCGTCACGTGGCAGGACTGCCCTGCCTCCTGGGGCCTGGCCGCGCCTGTCCAGTGCGGCTATGTGACGGTCCCCGTCGACTACGCCAAGCCCCACGGGCGCACGATCAAGATAGCCGTCGACCGCGCCCGCGCCACCGGGGACAAGAGCGAGCGCCAGGGTTCCCTCGTCTACAACCCCGGCGGCCCCGGCGGCTCCGGCATGCAGTTCCCCACCCGCGTCACGAAGAAGAACCCGCTCTGGGCGAAGTCCTCCAAGGCGTACGACTTCGTCGGCTTCGACCCGCGCGGCGTCGGCCACTCCGCCGCCATCTCCTGCGTCGACCCGCAGGAGTTCGTCAAGGCGCCCAAGGCCGACCCGGTCCCCGACAGCGAGGCCGACAAGCGCGCGCAGCGCAAGCTCGCCAAGGAGTACGCGGACGGCTGCAAGGAGCGCAGCGGCGCGATGCTCCCGTACATGACGACGCCGAACACCGCCCGCGACCTGGACGTGATCCGCGCCGCCCTCGGCGAGAAGAAGCTCAACTACCTGGGCGTCTCCTACGGCACGTACCTTGGGGCCGTCTACGGCACGCTCTTCCCGGACCACGTCCGCCGCATGATCGTGGACAGCGTCGTCAACCCGGCGCAGTCGAACATCTGGTACCAGGCCAACCTGGAACAGGACGTGGCCTTCGAGAGCCGCTTCGCCGACTGGAAGAAGTGGGTCGCCGCGCACGACTCCGTCTACCACATCGGCGACACCCCGGCGAAGGTCCAGCGCCAGTGGGAGAAGCTGCGCGCCACCGCCAAGAAGAACCCGATCGGCGGGGTCGTCGGCCCGGCCGAGCTCATCGGCTACTTCCAGAAGGCCCCGTACTACGACTCGTACTGGATCCCCGTCGCCGACGCGTGGAGCAAGTACCGCGCGGGCGACGCGAAGCCGCTCATCGCCGCCGCCGGACCCGACATGTCCGACACGGCCGGCAACATCGCGGCGGAGAACAGCAACGCCGTCTACACTGCCGTCGAGTGCGCCGACGCCAAGTGGCCGACGAGCTGGAACAAGTGGAACCGCGACAACACCCGGGTCGACAAGAAGGCTCCCTTCATGACCTGGTCCAACGCCTGGATGAACCTGCCCTGCGCCACCTGGGGCGCCCCGCAGCAGACCCCGGTGAACGTCACGTCCCACAAGGGCCTGCCGCCGGTGCTCATCGTGCAGAGCACCCGGGACGCCGCGACGCCGTTCGCGGGCGCCGTCGAGCTGCACAAGCGCTTCAAGGGCTCGCGCATGATCATCGAGAAGGGCGCGGGCTCGCACGGCGTCACCGGGCTGCTGAACCCCTGCATCAACAGCAAGGTCGACGCCTACCTGGTCGACGGCAAGACCGACCACAGGGACGTGACGTGCACCCCGCACGCCACCCCTGAGCCGAAGGCCGCCGCGGCCAAGTAACACCCGCCGAGGCGCAGTCGAACGCCGTGCCCCGCCCCTTTTGAAACGAAGAGGGCGGGGGCACGGCGCGTTCATACGACGCCGCCCGGCCTACAGCGGCTCGACGCCCAGCAGGCGCGCGGTCTTCTCATAGACCACGCGCGCCAGTTCGTCGTCCTGGGACCGGCGGGAAGGGGTGTCCGGCCGGGCGTCGCTGAAGTAGCCGCCGCTCGGCCGGGGCGCGGGCGAGGCCGTGGCGAGGTGCACGGGCGTCCGTACGCCGTCCTCCAAGGAGACGGCGAACGGCTTGAACAGCGGCGCCGTCAGCCGCAGCAGACCGCCCGCGCTGCTGTTGAGCGCGGTGCCCTTCACCATGCCCGGGTTGGCGCTGTAGACGCTCATGCCCTCGGGCAGCCGCCGG
Source organism: Streptomyces sp. NPDC057654 (assembly GCF_042800135.1). Classification (NCBI taxonomy): domain Bacteria; kingdom Bacillati; phylum Actinomycetota; class Actinomycetes; order Kitasatosporales; family Streptomycetaceae; genus Streptomyces; species Streptomyces sp. NPDC057654. The sequence continues at coordinate 2,779 of NZ_JBHVHQ010000432.1, forward strand.
GCCAGCTCCCGGGCGGCCAGGAGGCTGACGAGTTTGCTGGTCGCGTAGACATTGATCTGGTGGTGGAACCCGCCGCCCCACGATGTGCCCGCGACGTCCGGATCGCGGGCGTCGAGCTTGCCGCGCTTCTCCACATACGTCGACAGGTTGATGATCCTGGCGTCGGAACCGAACGCGCCGGCGGCCAGGAGGGCGTGGGTGAGCAGGAACGGCGCGTGGTGGTTGAGGGCGTACGTCCGCTCGACGCCGTCCGCGGTCCGCTCCCGGCGGGCGAACGCGCCCCCGGCGTTGTTGACGAGCACGTCGACGGGGGCGACCTCGGAGGCGAGCGCCTTCGCCAGGCCGCGGATCCGCGACCACTGTTCCAGGTCGGCCGTGTACGTCCTGGGCGACGCGGCATCGCGGCCGGCGGGCGCGAGGGCGCGCAGGCTGTCGGCCGCCGCGGCGGTGCGCGCCGGGTCCCGGCCGACGAGGACGACGTCCTGTCCGGCCGCGACGAGGTGACGTGCCGTCACCAGGCCCAGCCCCGAACTGCCTCCGGTGATCACGGTGGTGGACAAGGTGCTCATCCCTCGTCGTGGTGGTCTTCGGGGGCCGCCGCCGAATGGGGTCCCTCGGCCACCTCGCGCAGCAGGGCGTGCAGCCGCAGCCTGCTGTCCCGGTCGAGGCGGGCGAACGGCGAATGCTCGGTGCTGTGCCGGATGACGCGATCGCGCAGCGCGCACCCTTCGTCGGTGAGCTGGATGACCTTCGCCCGGCGGTCGGTGGGGTGCGGCACGCGGCGGACCAGGCCGCGCTTCTCCAGCCGGTCGATCATCGAGGTGGCCGTGGAGGCGTCGCACTGGAGGCGGTCGGCGAGGCGGCGCGCGGTCATCTCGTCCCCCCGGCTCAGCCGCCACAGCACGTCGGTCTGCGTGTCCGTCAGTCCGGCCTCGCGTGCGAGGTCCCGCAGCTCGGCGTGGACCTGGGTGCGTACGGCGAAGAGGGAGTCGATCAGCTCTTCGTTCAAGCGGGCGTCGTCCATGGCCGCATAGTACATGGAAAGTCCAATCATTGGAACTTCCATGTAGATTCGGGGTGGGGTTTGCTGAACCAGCAAGAGATATTGCCCGAAGGTGAGCGGTGGCGCACGGTGTGCCGCATGAGCGATGAACGAGTATCCGGCGAATTCGACGTGATCGTCCTCGGCGGCGGCGCGGCGGGCCTCTCGGGCGCGCTGACCCTGGCGCGCGCCCGGCGGTCCGTCCTGGTCGTGGACGCGGGCGAGCCCCGCAACGCCCCGGCCGCCGCGGCCCACGGCCTGCTGTCGCGCGACGGAGTGCCCCCGCTGGAGCTGCTGCGCGCCGGACGGGAGGAAGTGGCGCGCTACGGAGGGGAGTTGCTGTCCGCGCGCGCGACGGCCGTCCGCCGCACGGAGAAGGGCTTCGCCGTCGGGACGGACGGCGGGGAGGTCTACGGAGCGCGGCGCCTGCTGGTGACGACGGGGCTGGTGGACGAGCTGCCGCCGGTCCCCGGGCTGCGCGAGCGGTGGGGGCGGGACGTCCTGCACTGCCCGTACTGCCATGGCTGGGAGGTCCGCGACGCCCCGATCGGCGTGCTGGGGACGAGCGTCGCCTCGGTCCACCAGGCGCTGCTGTTCCACCAGTGGTCGCGGAGGGTCACGCTGTTCCTGCACACCGGCCCCGAACCCGACGAGGAGCAGTGGGAGCGGCTGGCCGCCCTCGGCGTCGAGGTCGTGGCGGGGGAGGTGACCGGTCTGGACGTCACGGACGACGCCCTGACCGGCGTGCGGCTGGCCTCCGGGCCGCGCATCCCCGTGCGGGCGCTGGCCGTGGCCCCGAGGCTCGTCGCCCGCGGCGAGATCCTGTCGGGGCTGGGCGTCGGTATGGCGGAGCACCCGATGGGCGTGGGCACGTACGTACCGTCCGACCCGGGCGGCGCGACCGGCGCCCCCGGCGTGTGGGCGGCCGGCAACGTCGCCGACCCGCTGGGGAACGTCCCCTCGGCGCAGGCCGGCGGTGTGGCGGCGGCCGCGGCGATCAACGCCGACCTGGTGAACGCCGACGCGGATGAGGCGGTGGCCCGCCGCCGCGCGGCCGCGGACGCCGGGTCCGGCGGCGCGGAAGGCGACGCAGACGCCGACGCGGACACCGACGCGGACGTCAGTACAGACCTCGGTACAGACCTCAGTACGGACCCCAGCGCGGTCTTCAGCGCGGCGAACGAGGCGGCGGTCTGCGAGCGGGTGCTGGGCGACCGGCGGCACGGCGTCGACTCACTGCTGCCGACCGCACCGCCCGAACCCGAAGGGGCCTGACGGCCCCGCGGTTCAGGACGTGGCAGGGCGGGCGCGCAGATGGGCGCGCTCGCCCTGCTTGCCGAAGATGACGAGCAGTTCGACGGGCCGGTCATCGTCCGGCCCGAGCCAGTGCGGTACGTGCGTGTCGAACTCCGCCACCTCGCCGGGCGCCAGGGTCAGGGACCGCTCGCCCAGATGCAGCCGCAGCTTCCCGTCGAGCACGTAGAGCCACTCGTACCCCTCGTGCGTCTTCAGCGAGGGCTCCCCGGCGCTGGGGCGGATGACGAGCTTGTGCGCGTGCAGCCCGCCCGGCCTGCGGCTGAGCGGCACATAGGTCATGCCGTCCTGCGTCACCGGCCGCAGATGCACCCGGGGGTCGCCCGTCTGGGGAGCGCCGACGAGCTCGTCCAGCGACACGCCGTAGGCGCGGGCCAGCGGCAGGAGCAGCTCCAGATTGGGCTTGCGGCCCCCGCCTTCCAGGCGCGAGAGCGTGCTCTCGGAGATGCCGGTGGACCGCGCCACCGAGGCCAGCGTGATACCGCGCCGCGTGCGCAGTTCCCGCAGCCGGGGGCCGATGGCCGTCAGCGCCTGATCGATTCCGTCCATGCCGCCACCTTGCCGAAACGGCATGAGGCTTTGCAACTCCGCCGGAGCCGGTCGCACTCTCCGGACGACGCGAGCGGCCTCGTTCTCACCGCCCTGGTGAAGACCTCCCGGACGCCCGCCGCCTGAACCCCGGCCACCACTCCTGACACCTATCACCCCATCAGGTATCCCCCCCCATCAGAAGGAGCACCCCAAATGCCGGACCTCTTCGAGCCCGTGACCGTAGGCGAGTGGACGCTGGACAACCGCGTGGCCATGGCCCCCATGACCCGCAACCGCGCCACCCCCGACGGTGTGCCCACCGCTCTTATGGCCGCGTACTACGGGCAGCGCGCCGCCGCCGGGCTGATCATCACCGAGGGCGTGCAGCCCAGTGCGGCGGGCCAGGGGTACATGAACTCGCCCGGCCTGCACACCCCTGAGCAGATCGAGGGCTGGCGCGCCGTCGCCGACGCGGTGCACCGGGGCGGGGGCCGCGTCGTCGCGCAGCTCATGCACGCGGGGCGCGTCTCGCACCCCGACAACAAGCACCAGGCCGAGACCGTCGCCCCCAGCGCGATCGCCCTGCCGGGCGAGATGCGCACGGCCGCGGGCCGCCGCCCCCACCCGGTGCCGCGGGCCCTGCGCGCCGAGGAGATCCCCTCGGTCGTCGAGGAGTACGCCCAGGCCGCCCGCGCCGCGATCGACGCGGGCCTCGACGGCGTCGAACTGCACGGGGCCAACGGCTACCTCCCCCACCAGTTCCTCGCCCCCTCCACCAACCGGCGCACCGACGCGTACGGCGGCGGCCCGCGGGCCCGCGCGCGGTTCGTCATCGAGGTCGCCCGGGGCATGGCCGACGCCATCGGCGCCGAACGGGTCGGCATCCGCCTCTCTCCCGCCATCAACCTCCACGGGGCGCTGGAGGACGACGCGGAGGCCACCGCCGTCACCTACCGCACGCTCGTCGACGCGCTCTCGGCCATGGGCCTGGCCTACCTGCACACCATCGGCGACCCCGGCACGCCGCTGCTGAAGGACCTCGCCGACCGCTTCGCGGGCCCCCGCGTCGTCAGCAACGGCTGGGACCCCGTCACCGATCTGGCCATCGCCCGCGACCTCGTGGAGAGCGGCCGGGCGGATCTCGTCGCCGTCGGGCGGGCGTTCATCGCCAACCCCGACCTCATCCGCCGCTGGCGGACCGGGGCGGCGCTCAACGAGCCGGACTGCACCGCCTTCTACGGCGGCGACCACCGCGGCTACACCGACTACCCGACGCTGGCCGAGGCCGAGGCCGCGGCCGGATCCGCGTGAGCGGCCCGGGCCAGATGCTCTGCTGGAGTCGTACGGGACGCTCGGCGTCCGGTACGTCGTCACCAGCCGCGAGG
>NZ_JBHVHQ010000433.1:0-7050 GCF_042800135.1 Streptomyces sp. NPDC057654
GTCCCAGCTCGGGCCGCGCCGCGCGGAGGCGAACCGCAGCCGGGCGCCGGGCTCCTCGTCGCGGTGCAGGGTGCCGGGCTCGACGGGCAGCCGCGTACGGGACCACAGCCGCTGCGGCAGCGGCTGGAGGACGGCGACGGGGGCCTGCCGCCCCCAGCGGTGCAGCAGTTTGTGCGCCTGGCCGCTGCGCCACAGGGGGCCGACGCAGTCGCTGATGAGCACGGTGAGGCGGCGGCCGGTGGGGTCGCGCAACTGGTCGGCGGCGCGCAGCCGTTCACGGCCGCGGGGGCCCGTGCCGATCAGCGGCTTGCCGCCGGGGACCTCGTGCAGCCGGTGCACCTGGACGTCGCGGAACGCGCCGAGCTGCTCGCAGACCTGCCGGACCTCCTCCAGCGTGCGGTCCCACACGGCCATCGACGGGGAGGCGTCGATGAGCAGGGCGAGGCTGGTCTCGCGCCGCTCGACGGCCTTGAAGACGGGCAGCACCATCCCGGCGCGGGCGCTGCGCTCGGCGGTGGCGCTCTCGTCGAGGGTGTGCCGGACGGCGGGCGCGGAGGGGCGGTAGCGCTGCAACGGGCGCAGGGCGCGCTGGAGTTTGAGGAGGCTGGGCAGGGTGGCGGCGGCCGGGACGGCGATGGGCAGCCCGCCCGTGGCGCGCCGCCCGGACGCGCCGCCGGCGGCGTGGATGGCGACGGGCGGCGGCTCGTCGGATTCCTCCGCGGGCGCAGGCTCCGGGGGCGGCAGCGCCTCGCGCGGCTGCTGTTCCCCCGGCCGTGCGTCTCCCTCCGCCCCGGTGATGCCCTCGGGCGGCGGCGCGTCGGCGTGCGGCTCCCGCGCGTCGGGGCCGGCGGGCGGCGTCGCGTAGTGGGCGAGCCACAGGCCGTCGGCGACCTCCTCGGCCGACGGGTCGAGGCCGTGCTCGCGCAGCAGGCCGATGACATCGGCCAGGGGGTCGTCGGGCACGGCAGGCACATCCATCACCTCGACCGGTCGAGCCGCCGCATGAGGGTCTTGGCGAGGTCCTCGGTGCTCTTGGTCGCGTAACTGGAGAGGTAGATGGCGTTGAGCAGCTGGTCGGCGGCGACCAGTTCGGTGGCGGAGCGGGTCAGGAACTCGTTGATCAGCTCCTGGCCGGTGGCCACCCCCGATTCGCCGAAGTGGGCGCGGACCATGGCGGCGAGGCGGTGTTTGTCGGGGCGGCCGAGCGGCAGGTGGATACAGCGGCGCATGAGGGCGGCGGGGAAGTCCCGCTCGCCGTTGCTGGTGAGGACGACGAAGGGGAACGCCCGGCAGCTGACCCGGCCGCCGGTGATCCGCACCCGCCGCCCGTCGTCGGTGAGCACGTCGACCTCGGGCTCCCGGTCGGCGATGCGCTCCAGCTCGGGGATGGGGAACTCGCCCTCCTCCAGGATGTTCAGGAGGTCGTTGGGCAGGTCGATGTCGCTCTTGTCGAGCTCGTCGACGAGCAGCACCCGGGGCTTGCCGAAGGGCAGCATGGCCGTGCCGAGCGGGCCGAGCCGGATATAGCCGCCGATGCCGCGGGGCGCCGCCGCGTCGACCGCGTGGTCCGGGCCGCCGCCGAGCTGTACGTCCTGGAGGCGGGCTATGGCGTCGTACTGGTACAGCCCCTCGGTCAGGGTCGTCCGGCTCACGATCGGCCACCGCAGCACCCGGCCGAGTCCCAGCTCGCGGGCGACGGCGTGGGCCAGCGTGGACTTCCCGGTGCCGGGGTCGCCGGTGACCAGCAGCGGCCTGCGCAGATAGAGCGCCGCGTTGATCAGCTCCAGCTCCTCGCCCTCCGGGCGGAACAGCTCGGCCTCGCCGACCGGCCCCAGCCGGCGGTTGGAGGAGCTGTCGGCGGCGTCGGCGGGCTCCAGTTCGGGGCCGCCGTCGAAGTCGCGCCACGGCGGCGGGGCGGGGAGCTCGTCGATCCGGCGGTGCGGCTCGCCCGTGCCCCGGTAGATGAGCCAGTCGTTCACGTCTCGCTCCTCGTCACAGCGGTTCCCACAGATATTCCTCTTCGGGCGGTGCTTCCGCAGCCGAGGCCGGGTCGTACAGCAGCGCCAGGTCCTTGCACCAATACGCCGCCGAATCCCCGTGGTACACCCCGGCGCGGAGCCGGTGCAGGGCCGCCGGCAGCGCGTCGGGCCGCGGCACGGAGGCGAGTGCCCCGCCGAGGCGACGTCCGAACTCCCGCCATCCATACCGCCATGCGGCGTCCCTGTTCCATACGGCGATCCCGTGACCCGCGCTCACTACGCGGAGCAGAATCTCCTCCGACACCGGCCCCTCGGCCGGGCAGAACAGGGCGGGCACCGCCTTGGGGTCCGCCTCCCGCAGCTCGGACAGCGTGATCGTGGCGCGCGGCGCGCCGTCCTCGCCGTGCAGCGCGTACAGCCGCAGGGGGCCGTCCGCTATGCCCTTCCAGCGGCGCTCGTGGGCGCGCCGCGGGCTGTCCTCGGACTGCTGTCCCGCCGACGGCTCGCCGGGCCCCGGCCGCTCCGCCCAGCGTACGGTCACGGGGCGCTGCGCGCCGAGCGGATCGCGCCCGGCTACCGGCCAGCGGTCCACGGGCAGGTCGAACAGGCCGATCGGCAGCCGGACTTCGAGGGCCGCGGGCCGCCCCGGCCGGTCGGACCAGTCGAAGGCCCGGCCCAGCGGCAGGAGCAGCCCTTCGGCGAGGTCCTCGCGCAGGACGCCGCGCTCGTCGTGGTCGCGGAAGCCGGTGTCGGACTCGTCGCCGTCGGTGCCCGACAGCGTCCAGCCGTAGTGGACGGCCCGCGAGTGGCCCGCGTCCGCCCGGTAGTACAGCTCGTAGACCTCCAGCCGTACGAGGGGGACGAGCTCGGTGTCGGTGCGCTCGTCGCGGACGGCGGCGCCCCAGGCGCGCAGGGCCTCGCGGGGGCCGTGGAGTTGGTCGAGGAGGCCGTCCTCGCGGGCGGTGGCGGTGTACCAGGCCAGCAGCCGGCCGCGCGGCCCCGGGCTCTCCAGGGCGCTCTGTTCGGCGACGGCGACGCTGTAGAGGAGCGTCGCCTCCAGGGTGGTGCGCCCGCGCACGTCGTACAGCAGCTCCAGGCCGTCGCGCCACAGGTGCGGGGTTGTGTCGGGCTCGACCCAGTCGCCGCGCACCGCCTCGACGGCGGCGATGACGCTGCGCGGATGCTCGGGCGGCTCCATCGCCGCGAGCAGGCCGCGCAGTTCGGTGCGCCGGGCGTGGCCGAGTGAGCCCTCTGGCCGCTCGTGCTCGGGCGTGGCCCGCGTCCGTACGGTCGTCCAGCTCTCCATGCCGCGCAGCGCGCCGTCCGTCTGCGCGGGGCGGAAGTGGTGGGTGTAGTGGGCGTGGTCGTGGGCCTGCCACAGCAGGTGGTACAGGTCGCCGGCGCCCTCCAGGAAGAGGCCGCGCAGCTGGAGGAGGGAGGAGGCGAGGCCGCCGCGCCGGTCGTTGGCCTGGTGGGTGACGATGCCGATGACCTCGGCGCGCGCCCGGTGGTAGACGGGCCCGCCGGAGATGCCGCGGGGGACCGTGAGGCCGTCGAGGAGGTACTGCTCGTTGGCTCTCTCGCCGCGGGTCGCGGCCACGGTGCCGCCGATCGTGCCGACGATGCTGATGGGGCGCAGCGGCCCGGTCTCGCGGGAGTGGCCGAAGAACAGGATCTGGTCGCCGGGGTCGCCGGTGTCCTCGGAGAGCGGCAGGAAGACGTGCGGTTCGGCGTCGTACGCGCGGATGACCGCGATGTCCACGCCGTCCTCGGGGCAGTGCAGGGCGTACCGCACCTCGCCGACGGCGGTCCGCCCGTCGAAGACGAGCCCGACCTCCTGGACGCCGGTGCCGCCCCCACCCATCCCGATGCCCCCCTCCTCCCGTCGCAGTACGTGAGCGCAGGTGAGCACCCAGCCGGGCGCCACGAAGAATCCGCTCCCCCAGGCCGCCGGCTGCTCGCCCGGGCCGGACATGCCGGGGAGGGATCCCCCTTCGGCATACCCTTCGGCAGTCGATTGGATGCGCACCGTGGCCCGTTGGACGCGACGCGCGAGAGCGTTCCAGGAAACCGTCACGCGCCGTCGCTCCCCCCGGTTGCGCCGTCGGGCGCGGCCAGCGAGCCTCCCTTCCAGGTGAGGGTCACGTTGATCGCGGCCTTCGCCTCCCCGTCGGCGAGCAGCGAGAACACCTTGCCCGTCGCGCCTGTCAGCTCGATCCCGAACTCGACCGTGACCTCGTCGGGCCGGGCCCGCCGGGTGGCCTCGCGCAGCGAGCCCGCGACGCCCCTGACCAGCTCGTTCAGCCCTTCGACCCGGGCGACGACGTCCGGGAACCCGGTCTGGGTGTAATTGCCGGCGGACCCACCGGCCCCGCCGGACCCGCCTGCCCCGCCGGACCCGCCTGCTCCGTCAGCTCCCTCGGCGAGCGAGATTCTGGCCCAGACCGGTGTGCCGTCCGGCAGCACCACTTGCCTGACCACCTGCCTGATCGCGTCAGCCATGCCGTCCCCCGTCAACTTGGCCTCTCGACCTACATGTTGAGTCCGATCAGGGTATCCCCGGCCACTGTCAAGCGCACCCCCCGCGCCCGCCGGGCGGCCCTGGCCACGGGGCCAATATCCTGGTGGGGCGGGGCCTCGCGCATGACGCGGCGGGGCCCGGCGGACCATTTCCCATCCCGTTCCAGTCCTGCGGGCCCTCGGACCCGCAGGACTTCCCGGACCGGAACCATTCGGAGCGACTCTTGTACTTCACCGACCGCGGCATCGAGGAGCTGGAGAACCGGCGTGGCGAGGAGGACGTGTCCCTCGGCTGGGTGGCCGAGCGGCTGCGCGAGTTCGTGGACCTGAACCCGGACTTCGAGGTGCCGGTGGAGCGGCTGGCGACGTGGCTGGCGCGGCTGGACGACGAGGACGACGACGAGTAGGCCGCAGTAGTCCGCGGCGGGCCACAGCCCACGGGGCTCCGCCGGCTCAAGCCATATCGCGTATCACCGGACGGCGTGGCGCTTGGCGCTTGACATCCAGAACCCGCGATATATCGTGTGTAGCAGAGACGCGATATGTTGCGTCGCCCATCAACTCAGGGAGGCCCTGGATGCCAGCGCCATCGGAGTGGTCGCTCGACGCACCGCGGAAGCTCACCTTCGAGGGACCGGTCACCACGCTCAACGTCCGCCTCGTCGGCGGGACGGTCAACGTCGTGGGATCCGACAGCGGGCCCGCGCGGCTGGAGCTGTCGGCGATCGACGGCCCGCCGCTGACCGTCACCCACCTGGGCGGCGAGCTCACGGTCACGTACGACGACCTGTCGTGGAAGTACTTCCTCAAGTGGTTCGCGCCGAGCGGGGCCCGGCGCAACGCGCATGTGACACTGACCGTGCCGACGGACACGCGTGTACAGGTCGGCGTCGTCGAGGCCAGTGCGGTCGTGTCGGGTGTGTCGGGCCGTACGGACGTACGCGGCGTGACCGGCGACACCACGCTCGTCGGCCTGACCGGGGAGGTCCGGGCGGACACCGTGTCCGGGCGGCTCGAAGCGCAGTCGCTCTCGGGCGACCTGCGCTTCAACTCGGTGAACGGGGACCTGACGCTGATCGAGAGCGGGGGCGGCGGCGTGAAGGCCGACTCCGTCAGCGGCGACATGGTCGTCGACCTCTCCCCCGGCACCAAGGACGCGCGCATCGACCTGACGACGGTCTCGGGCGAGGTGGCCATACGGCTGCCGAGCGCGGCCGACGCGGAGGTCGACGCCAATACGGCCAGCGGCGCGGTCTCCAACGCCTTCGACGACCTCCGGGTCAGCGGCCAGTGGGGCGCGAAGCGGATCACCGGCCGGCTGGGGGCGGGCAGCGGCAAGCTCAAGGTCACCACGGTGTCGGGCTCGGTGGCGCTGCTGCGCAGGCCGCCATCCGATGACCCCGCGGACAGCCCGGCCGGGGCAGCCGCCGAGACCGAGCGGAAGGACCTCTGATGCCCCCCGTCTTCGCCCACGGGCGACTCCGCCTCTACCTCCTCAAGCTCCTGGACGAGGCCCCGCGCCACGGCTACGAAGTGATCCGGCTGTTGGAAGAACGGTTCCAGGGCCTGTACGCACCGTCCGCCGGCACCGTGTACCCGCGCCTGGCCAAGCTGGAGGCCGAGGGCCTGGTCACGCACGCCACGGAGGGCGGCCGGAAGGTCTACTCCATCACCGGTGCGGGCCGCGCCGAACTCGCCGACCGCCAGGGCGAACTGGCCGACCTGGAGCTGGAGATCCGCGAGTCGGTGTCCGAACTCGCCGCGGAGATCCGCGAGGACGTACGCGGCTCGGCGAACGACCTGCGCCGCGAGATGCGCGAGGCGGCGCGCGAAACCCGCGCGGGGTCCTCGAAATCCTCGAAGTCCTCGCATTCCCCGAAGGATTCGGCCTCCCCCCGCGTGGGCTTCCCCGACGCGTCCGACTTCTTCGACGGGGTGTGGGGCGACAAGGAAGGGTGGCAGCGGGCCAAGGAGGAGTTCAAGCAGGCCAAGCAGGAGTGGAAGGAGCAGGCCCGCCGCGCGAAGGAGGAGAGCCGCCGCGCCCGCCAGGACGCGCAGCAGGCCCGCCGCCAGGCGAAGCAGGCCCAGGACCACGCGCGGGACGAGGTGCTGCGCATCAAGGAGCGCGTACAGGAGCAGGTCCGCGAGCACGCGCGCCACGGCGACTGGCCCAGCGGCATCCTCGAAGGCGTCAACGCGCTGGCGAAGGAACTGGGCGCCCTGGCGGGCCAGCAGTGGGACACCACGGACCGCCCGGCCCCCGCCTCCGACCCCGCCTCCGACCCCGCCGCGAAGACCGACCGCGTGGACCTGGACAAGAACACGTCCACGGAGCCGGCCCCTCCGGCCCCGGAGTGGGCGACGGCGGACGACTCCGCCTCCGAAAACCCGCCCCGCGACCTGGACCGCCTCCTCGACCGCTTCCGCGACGACATCCGCGACGCGGCCCGCGACCACGGCGTGACCCCCGCCCAGCTATCCGCCTCCCGCTCCCACCTGGCCCGAGCGGCAGCCCACATCGACGCGCTGCTGCGCACGCCGAAGGACTGAC
>NZ_JBHVHQ010000434.1:0-7017 GCF_042800135.1 Streptomyces sp. NPDC057654
GACGCCCGGACAGCACCGGAGCGCGCCGGGGGCGGCAAGACCATCACCGAGGGGTCGGCGGGTTGGGCGAGTTGGGACATCTCAGGCTCCCGTGAGGGAAGGGGCGGTGGGCGAAGGTGAGGGGGCACGGCCAGCGGCGCGGAGACGGAGGGAGCTCCGGTCCCATCGGGTGGGCGCTGCCTGTCCGGGCACCGTCCGGATGTCGGTTCGCCGGGTATCGGCGGCTTTCCTGGCGAGTGGGATCGAGTGCGCGTTGAATGTTTCGTCGGTGCCGACGCGCCCGAGCTCTTCGGCCGGTTGGCTGGGTCTCGGGTGGGGTGGTCGTCATCCCGTCCGGATCGGTGGAGTCAGCTGGTGTGGACCGGAGCCGCGGTGTGTTCGCCGCCTCGACCCTGATAGAAGAGGCCGTGTTGCAGCAGCTTCGTCCGGACGGTGGGGTACGCCTTGCTGTCCGTGCCCGACGTCGTTTTGGAGAAGGTGATGCGCGTACGGCATTTCCCACACCGGAGGAAGAGGTGGTCATGCCGGGTCCGGCCGAGTTCGAAGTGCTGGCGGCTAGCGGCCTTGGCCAGGTCCCGCAGGCGCCCGTCGCGTATGCCGCTCAAAGGGCTCTGTCTTGACATGTGGTTTCACTGATTCCTTGGCCGGTTTGGTCGTTGGGTGTGATCGGGGTAGTCAGCCCGGGTTCAGTCGGTGCCGGAGTCCATCAGGGCGGCGGGCGAACGCGAGGCGGAGCGCGATATCCGCTCTTGGCACACAGGCCGGGCGCGCGGCGAACGGTCGTGCCGCCGACGCCCACGTCCGATGCCAGGCGCGTCGGGTTGGGGAGATAGGTGCCGGGGCCGAGGACACCGTCGACGATTTGTCGCCGGAGCGAGGCGGCAACCAACTCATGGACGCAGGGGCGGGGCACGGGGATTCGCCTCTCTTCACAGAGCACGGAGTGGATGGGGCGGGCCGAAGAGACCGGCTGGGCCGGTGCTGTCACGGGAGCACCGCCCGCGGCGGAGCGGGGTCGTCGGAGTCCGGATCGGGGAGGCGGTGCACATGACGCAGGGGACTGGTCAGCAGGCGCAGTACGGGGAGAAGGAGCAGACACCCGCCGATGGCGAGGGTGGTTCTCAGCCCGAGCTGGGTCGCACCGAGGCCAGCCGTCAGCGCGGCCAGCGGGGCCGGGCCGGCGCACACCAGTTGCCCGGCAGTCTGCATCCGGCCGTGCATGCGCGGCGCGCAGACGCTCATCCGCACTGCCCGCTGGGCCAGTCCGCCGACGGCCGCCGAGACGCCCTGGACCAGCAGCGCGGCGTAGACCGTGGCCTGCCCGGCCCGGCCGGGTTCGCTGAGCAGCAGCGGGAGGTAGCTGACCGGCGCCGCCGCCAGGGCCGTGATCATGGTGCGGGCGGGGCCGAATTGGCCCACGCACCGGGTGGCGTAGAGCGCGCCGAGCAGGCCCCCGGCGGCCTGGGCGCCGAGGGCCAGGCCGACCGCCGTCCCGGACCAGCCCAGTACGCGCACCAGATAGACCGTCAGGACGGCCTGCTGCCCGGCGAGCACGGCCTGAGTTACCGCATTGGCGTGCAGCACGGGGGCGATCACGTGGTGCCGGCGGACGTAGCGCAGCCCCTCCCAGATCTCCCGCCCCACCGTGCTGCGGCCCTCCCGTGGGGCGGGCGCAGGTTCCCGGCCGCCGATCCGCGCGGTGCATACGGCGCTGAGAACGTAGGAGAGCGCGTCCAGGAGTAGGGCGAGGGCCGCGCCGAGCACGGTGACGAGGCCGGCCGCGAGCGCGGAGCCGCCCAGGGCCGCGATGCCGCCGAGCTGCACGAGCCGGCTGGTGGCCTCCAGCAGCCGTTCCCGCCCCAGCAGACGCGGCAGGAGGGCAAGGGTGGCCGCGTTGGAGATGACGGACGTCGCGCCGAGCACCGTGGCGACCGCGTACAGCCAGCCCAGAGTGAGCTGCCCGGCCGCGGCCGCCACCGGCACCGTGAGCACCGTGGTGGCCGCCACCAGATCAGTGGTGATCAGGAGCGGCCGGATGCGGATCCGGTCGATCAGCGCCCCGACCGGCAGGCTGACCAGCAGAACCGGGGCCTGCTGGCAGGCGGCCAGCAGAGCCGCCTGTCCGGTGGAGGCGTCCAGGACAAGGACGGCGGTCAGCGGCAGGGCGACGCTGCTGACCGCGGACCCGGCCCCGCTGCCCGCCTGCCCGAGCGCGAGCAGCGCGAAGTCCGCGCGCCACAGGCGGCTCGTCGCGGCCGGGGCGACGGCGACCGGGGCGGCACTGGCCCCGGGGCGGGTGCTGGTCATATCGGTCCGGTTGACTCGTGAGGAATAGGAATCGTGGGGTAAGGCCGTAGCGCCGCGCGAGGCCGGAAAGGAATACTTCTGCGCCGCAGTAATTATCGGGGATAATGACAGTTGCTGGCCTGAAGGTGGTGTTTCCCGTGCCCTTCCCCACGCTCCCGCGCGGCCCAGGGAAGCTGGCGAGAGCGTGGGGAGGGATTTCGTGGCATCCCTGCCAGAGATGATGGGGGTCAAGCCTGACAAGAGGGCCACTTCCCTTTCTTTCCGGACCTTGTGGGAGACGCTGAAAGAAAGGGAGTCATGGTGGCCTAGCTGAAACTCTGCCGAGACGTTCATGAGGGTGTGGGTGCGACCCCCGTGCGCACCACACCGCTCCGTCCAGCACTGCTGTCGGCACTGGATGGGGGCGAGCCCGCGCTGAGATCGTCAGCGAAGGGATTCTTTCCGCCGCCAGTCGCATTTTCTTGAAAGTGGCGACTTCGGGAGCGTGCCGCGCCAGGTGATTTCCCTGCGGATCGGCCCGCCTTAAATTGATACCGCAGGATTCCTCCGGGCGGCAAGTCGGGGAAATACTCCAGTGGTTACCAGATTGAGGGCATGGCGAAATGGCGGTCCGCCTTATTGCTGGCGGCCGGTTCGTATCGGGGGAATTCGTTTCGAGAGTGGGGCTCTCCTGCGTCAGTGCGGCGAGAAGCGGTTTTTTCACGCGTGCGCGAGAGGGCGCCGGTGGAGGGCATGAAAGGGGGAGACGGGGCACCGGCCCCGGGCCGGGCCAAGGGCGGTCCGGAGGCCGGCGTTTGCCGCGGCGGTCAGTCCTTGAGCGTGTAGAAGTGGATCGGGGTGTTCGCCGTGAAGCCGATGCGCGGGTACACCGGCGCCCCGGCCTCGGTGGCGTGCAGGGTGGCGCGCGTCAGGCCGGTGGTCCTGGCGCCTTCGTACAGGGCCTTGCGGGTGACGGTCTCGCCGTAGCCGCGGCGTTGCCACTGCGGGTCGGTGGCGACGAAGGCGACGAAGAGGCGGCCTTGGACGGGGAGGGTGGCGGCGCACGCCACCGGGGTATCGCCGTGCAGGGCGAGGTAAGCGTGCATCTTGCTCTTCCAGAGCACGGACCCGGCCAGGCCGCCGCGGCAGTCCTCGACAGGGAGTCCGTAGGCGCGGGCCTGGAGGTCCGCGTACGCCTGCAAGTGCTCATCGGTGCTCACGCGCACGAACGCGAGGTCGGGGTGGTGCGGTTCGGGGATCGGCAGCAGGTCGCCGGCCATGCCTATGCCGCCGAAGGCGTACTGGAAACCTGCCGCCTCGGCCGCCGCTCCCAGCGCGGGACGGGCCTCGGCATCGAGGAGGTCTTCGAAGACCCACAGGAAGCCCGGGTGCGTCTTCGCGCGCATGATGCCGGCCGCCTTGTCCAGGCGCCGCCTCATGAGATCCACTCCCACCGCTTCGTCGGTCAAGGTGACGCAGTTCCAGAAGGAGAAGGCGGAGCCGCCCCAACGGACGGCGACGCCGGGCAGGTCGCGTACGTCAGCGTCTGGGGCATGGTCCTCGACCATGGCCCGCCAGGCGACGCAGAGTTGCTGCATCGATTCGACGGATTCCGCACGAGGGGTGGAGCTCATCAGATGATCCCTTCGGCTGCGTCGGGGGTGGTGTCTGCGGTGGAGCTGTGCTTGCGGTAGGAGCTGCGGCCGAAACGCCACCACACGGCGGCAAGGAGGAGGACTACGGTCGTGGCGACGAGCGTGTAGTTGGCGGTGGTGAGGGTGACCGGGCTGGTCTGCGGGAGCATGAACAGGCCGGTCACCACGGTCGCCCACGCCACGGCTATCCAGCCGATCAGCCTGCTCCAGCGGCCGAGGGTCCAGGGCCCGGGCGTCCACTTCTTGGGGTGGATCAGCCGCAGCAGCACGGGGATGGCGTAGGCCGGGGTGAAGCCCACGACCGAGATCGCGGTTACCGCGGCGAAGGCGGAAGCCGAGTACAAGGACGGCACGGCGAGCAGGAATGCAACGGAGACGGCGAGCCAGACGGCGTTGGCGGGAACGTGGGTGCGGGGGTTGACCTTCTCCCAGCGGGACCAGCCCGGCAGGGCGCCGTCCCGGGAGAACGCGTAGATCATGCGGCTGGCGCTGGTGGTCACCGTGTACCCGCACAGGAACTGCGCCACGATGATGATCAGCATCAGGGCCTTGGCCGTGGCGACGCCGAGGGCGTCCAGAAAGATCTGCGCGACGGGTACGCCGGTGGGGCTGTTCAGGGTCGCGGTGTAGTCCTGGATGGCGAAGAGGAGAGCGGCCAGCAGGACGCCGCCGGCGATCCAGGACACCGCCACCGAACGGACCATGCCGCGAGCGGCGACGACGGAGGCCCGGCTGGTCTCCTCGCTCAGGTGGGCGGAGGTGTCATACCCCGCCAAGGCGAAGCACGGCAACAACGTGCCCAGCAGCACCACGTACACCATGTTGGGCCAGCCGGTGTTGTTGGTGAAGTGGGAGAACACGAACGAGGCCGACTGGTGGTGGGAGGGGACGAAGGACAGGGCGCCGATGATGACGACCGCGCCCCCCACGTGCCACCCCGCGCTCAGGGACGTCAGACGGTTCAGCAACTTGGCGCCGGCAAGGTTCATGACCGCGTGCAGGACGAGGATGACCGCGTAGAGGGCTAGCAGGCCCTTCGGGGAGAGCACGGTGCCCCACTGCAGGTTGGCCCAGGCGGCGCTGAACGTGGCGATGCCGAAATCCTGGGCGGCGATCCCGGCCACCAGGCCCATCAGGTTGAGCCAGCCCGTGTACCAGCTCCATTTCTCACCGCCGAGTTTGCGCGCCATGAAGTACAGGCCGCCGCTGGTGGGGTATCTGCTGGTGATCTCCGCGAGTGCCGCCGCCAGGCACAGTACGAACGGTCCGACGGCGAGCCAGCCCCACATGATCACCGCGGGACCACCGCTGTTCAGGCCGAACCCGAACAAAAGCAAGGTTCCTGACATGATCGAGATGACCGACAGGGAAGCGGCGAAGTTCCCGAAGGGGCTCATGCGCCGGTGCAGTTCTTGCTTGTACCCGAGCTCTTGGAGGGTGCGTTCCTCGTCGAGCGGCTCGGACCGCTGCTGTCGTCGTGTATGGAGCAAAATGCGCATCAGGTCTCCGTGGGGGTGCCGGACAAGGGAAGGGCGGGGCTGGTAACCCGTCACAGGGCGGCGGTGCCCGGCTGTCGGCCACGTCGGCCGCTGTGCCGGGGAGCCTGCACGCCACGGGGGCATAGGCCCGGTAGTTCACGTCCAGATGTTCAGGCCGTACCCGGCCAGCAGCAGCGCCGCGAACATGATCGAGATGGCTGACAGGTGGACGGCGAAGTCGCTGTGTTCGTTCATGCACCGGTGCCGTTCTTGCTCGTACCCGGGCTCTTTGTGGGTGCGTTCGTCGTCTGGCGGTTCGGGCTGCTGTCGTCGCGTATGGGACAAAATATGCATCAGGTCTCCGTGAGGATGCCGGACAAGGGAAGAGCGGGGCCGGTGGTCCGCTGACGGGGCGGTGCCCGGCCGGGAGGGCGGCCGCGAATCACCGGCGGCCCCGCGCGGAGGGCTTCCGGCAGCCGTCGCGAGCTGTTTCGAAGGCGTCTCGCCACTGGCTTGGATGCTGGGCGAAGTCCTCCCACGGGTGCTGTGTGGCGAAGTCGCCGATCGCCTCGAACACCTCAGCCGCCCAGTCGGGGAAGCCGCACGCGACGAGTGCGTAGGCCAGGTAGTTCAAGTCAAGTTGGGAGCTGGTGGCCGGGTCGCATTTTTTGAACCAGCCCGTGAAGGCTCGGGTCGTCGCCTGGACGATGTCCCCGCGGGTCCACAGCTGGCTCAGCATCGGCTCGTGTCGTGCGCGGCGCTCTCGGTGGTCCTGGACGAGGGCGTAGATCGGCAGGAGGAGCAGCGGGGAGTTGTCCGGTGCGATGGAGCACGTCCAGCGGGCGAAGTCGCCGGCGACGGCGCGGCGGCCCGCCGGGCCGGGCTGGGTCTGGAGTGCCTGGGACATGCGGTGCCACGCCTCGCGGTTCCAGGGGTCCCGGCGGTGCGTCTTCTCCAGCAGCTCCCACGGTCCGTGAGGCAGCAGGTGTTCCGGCGGCGGCGGGGGGACCCGATAGCGGGGGAAGCGTCCCGCGGTGTCCGTGCCCATGAGGGCGATGGCGCAGATCCAGGGCACCGGGTCGTAGTAGTTCTCCTCGGCGGCCTTGCTGCATTCCTGCCAGGCCAGGTCCGCCAGTCTCTCCCACTGCCGTGTCTGCCCGGTTTTCTGCGCGCGGTGGGTCCGCAAAACCCGCTCGGTGGTGACCCGGGCGTACATGACGTGCGCGGCGTGGCTGGCCGGCTCCTCTTTGAGCCACAGCTCCACGACGTTGGTCTCGGCCGCCTCCGCTGCCAGGGCCTGGGTGCGGGCGGTCCATTGCGGCCAGTGTCCGGTCTTGGCCAGCACCTCGCTCATGCGCATCCAGTGCCCCACCCGGATGTCCTGTACCGCCCGATAGAGGTCCGCATCGCGGGCCGTCGGGTGCGAACTGCTCATCAGCGCTTCTCTCGATCGACGGGGCGCGACGCGGGGCGGAGCGGCGGCGCTGCGCTCCGGCCCGGGCAGCTACAGGTGACGCCGGGACCGGCCCCCAAGCCCGTGCCGGGGGAGGGGAAGGCGGGATCGCGGCGGCTCCGGGCCCGGCCGCCGCCGGCAGCCG
>NZ_JBHVHQ010000435.1:0-7015 GCF_042800135.1 Streptomyces sp. NPDC057654
GCCCCTTCTCGGCGGCGTCCGGGACGGCGGCGAGAATCACCAGGTCGCGCAGGCGCTCCAGGAGGTCCGCGACGAAGCGCCGGGGGTCGTTGCCGCCCTCGACGACGCGGTCGACGATCTCGAAGGCGGCGGCGCCGTCTCCGGAGGCGAAGGCCTCGACGACGGCGTCGAGGAGGCTGCCGTCGGTGTAGCCGAGGAGGGCGGTGGCCATGGCGTATGTCACACCGTCGGCGGCGGCGCCGGCCAGGAGCTGGTCCATGACGGACATCGAGTCACGGACGGACCCGGCCCCGGCCCGTACGACCAGGGGGAGCACCCCGTCCTCGACGGGGATCGCCTCGCGCCCGCAGACCTCGCCGAGGTACTCGCGCAGGGTGCCGGGCGGAACGAGGCGGAAGGGGTAGTGGTGCGTACGCGACCGGATGGTGCCGATGACCTTCTCGGGCTCGGTGGTCGCGAAGATGAACTTGAGGTGCTCGGGCGGCTCCTCCACCACCTTCAGCAGGGCGTTGAACCCCGCCGAGGTGACCATGTGCGCCTCGTCGATGATGTAGATCTTGTACCGGCTCGACGCGGGCCCGAAGAACGCCTTCTCCCGCAGCTCACGGGCGTCGTCCACGCCACCGTGCGAGGCGGCGTCGATCTCGATGACGTCGATGGAACCGCGCCCGTTGCGCGCCAGGTCCTGGCAGGACTGGCACTCGCCGCAGGGGTCGGGCGTGGGCCCCTGCTCGCAGTTGAGACAGCGGGCGAGGATGCGCGCGCTGGTCGTCTTGCCACAGCCGCGCGGCCCGCTGAACAGATAGGCGTGGTTGACCCGGTTGTTGCGCAGCGCTTGCTGCAAGGGATCGGTGACATGCGACTGCCCGATGACCTCTGCGAAGGACTCGGGGCGGTAGCGGCGGTAGAGCGCGAGGGACGACACGCATACGACGATATCGGGCCCCACCGACAAGTGGCCTCGCTCACAAAACCCAGGCCCCTCGCGACCCCGTCCCAGAGGCCCCAGGAACGCGAAGACCCCCCACGCACCCGCCAGAGCCCACTTACCCTTGCTGCCTTCCGGCCCTGGGGGAGTTCGGTGAGATAGCGCCACGTGAGGGGCTGCCCCCACTCTAACCGATCCCAACCCCCACGAGGACCACCCACCGCCCTTCCCGATCCCCCCTCCCGGCCATGTTCGCGAGCACCCTCTCCGGTCTTGTATTGTTTGCGGCGGAGGATTCGCCTAGTGGCCTAGGGCGCACGCTTGGAAAGCGTGTTGGGGGCAACCCCTCACGAGTTCGAATCTCGTATCCTCCGCCAGTGCCTCACCGGGCACGATGTCGAAGGGCCCCACCGCTCGCGGTGGGGCCCTTCTTCGGTTCCTCAGCCCCCGTTGCCCTGGTTTCTGTCCGCAGGGCGCGCCCCCGGGCCGCCAGATCGCGTCGCCCTCGCGGGCCCGGGCTTCCATGTGCGTTTGCAGCATCACGGCCAGAGGACCTGACAGGGGAACCGCGGCGGCCGACGCCCTCCCGCTCTCCGAGGACAAGAGGAACTACCGGTGGTGAGTGCGGCGCAGTTTCTGATCGACACCAGTGCGCTCGCCCGATTTCTCCGCGGCGGCGCCGAGAAGTTCGGCTGGGACCAGGCTGCCTCGGCCGGGCTCATCGCGACCTGCCCCGTCACCGAGCTGGAGTTCTTCTACAGCGCCCGCTCCGCCGCGGACCGCGCGCGCGGCGTCGAGGACCTGCGGCTGCCTTTCGGCTCGGGTGCCCGTTGATGACCGCGCTCACGATCGCGCTTGGCAGGTTCAGGAACTGCTGACCCAGCGTGGTCAACACCGCGGCACCGACGCCGTGGACCTCATCGTTGCCGCCACCGCAGAACTACAGGGACTGACTCTCCTGCACCGCGACCACGATTTCGCATGCATCGCCGCCGTCACCGGCCAGGCCAGGCAGTGGTACGGCCCGGAGCCCGGCGAATGAACACCCGCGCAGTCTCGGTTCTGGTCTCGTTCACCGACGTACGCCACAGTCCAGCAAGCACGTAGCCGGTGGCTGCGCCGCAGGTCGGAGCGCCGACGACCGGGCACGACCAGTCCTGCACGACCAGTCCTGTCGGGCGAAGGAGATCGTGGCAGGGGGTGATCTCGTCGTACGCGCTGCGTCCAGAGCGAGGGCGAGCCCTTCGCGAGGGCGGCAGAGCGTGAACGTGCTGGGCACCGGAGCTCCGGGGTTCCTTTGGCGTGATGTGTTTCACCCGGAAGCGGGGCTGTGTCGTCGTGGGATGCTCTCGCCCCTCTGTATGCGCCACTCTGGAGTCCTCCGCAAGGCCGGTCCCGGTCCGGTCGGGTCGGTCGGGTCGGTCGGCTTCGGGCCGCCGGCTGCGGTCGTCAGCGAACGTCGTCGTTCTCGTGAGGTGTTCCCATCAGCAGCCCCGGCGGATACTCACTGACCACATGGCTGAGCGGTCTCGAAGTCGCCCGGCTGGAGCGGGTTCTCGCAGCTCGGGCGGACGGGGTGGCGCCGCCCGAGCCGCAGTCGCTCGGTGAGGTGGCGGAGCGGCTCCAGCGCCCGGGGTCGGTGGCGCGGGTGCTGCCCGGGCTGGCGTTGCCGTGTCTACAGGTGGCCGAGGCGCTGGTGGCGCTGGGGCCGGGGCCGCGTGTCGAGTTGGAGGAGTTGCTGGGCGTATCCGGGGCGGATGGTCTTCGTGGGCTCGATGAGGCCCTTGAGGTGCTGGCCGATCACGCGCTGGTCTGGCCGGGCGGTCCGGATGGTCCGGATGGTCCGGATGGTCCGGATGGTGACGGCGGGTCGTTGTGTGCGGCCGAGCCGTTGCACCTCATGTGGCACTCGCCGCTGGGGCTGGACGCTCCGCTCGCGGCGCTGCTGGCGGACACGACCTCCGAGGAACTGCGGCGCATGCTCGCGGCGCTGGGCGTCAAGCCGCCCGGCAACACCAGGAAGCAGCGGCTCGCCGCCCTCGTGGCCCACCACAGCGATCCGGAGCAGGTCGTCTCGAAGGTGGCGGGCGCGCCCGCGGCCACCCGGAAGATGCTCGTTCGGTTGGCCGGTGAAGGACGTGAACTGCCCTCACAGGAGGATGAGTTCGGAGAATTCCGCCCCGACGCCCTTCCCGGTGCTCAATGGGCCCTGGCGCGAGGGCTGCTCGTACAGGACCGTTACCGGTACGAGCCCGCCCGTATGCCCGTCGAGGTGGCGCTCGCGCTGCGCGGGCCCGACTGGCACGCGCCCTTCGATCCGGCCCCGCCGACGGTGCGTACGGCGCCCATCAGCCCGGCGGAGGTGGACCGGGAAGCCGCCGCGGCGGCCACGGCGTTCGCCGCTCACGCCGCGTCGGTCCTGACGGTGTGCTCCGCCGCCCCGCCGACCGTGTTGAAGTCCGGCGGGGTCGGAGCGCGTGAACTTTCGCGGGTCGGCAAGGCGGCGCGCTGCGAGGACGACGTCGTACGCCTCGTTCTGGAAACCGCCTACGGGGCCGGGCTGCTGGCTCGGGACGGTCAGCAGGTCGCGGTGACGGACGGCTACGACGCCTGGGCCGAGCAGGAACCGGCGGAGCGGTTCGCCGAGCTCCTCCAGGTCTGGCGGACGCTGCCGCTCACCCCGAGCCGGGCCCGTGGCGAAGACGGCAAGGCGCTGCCCGCGCTCGCCGGAACACCGCCCTGCGACGGCTGTGTACGGGCGCGGGACGGGCTCCTCGCCGCCGCGGCGCACCTGCCCGCGGGACAAGGGGTGCAAGGGGTGCAAGGGGCACGGGAGGCGCAGAGCGCCGTGGAACTGGGCACCCTGATCAGCTGGCACCGCCCGTTCGCCGAACAACTCGCCCAGGACGGCGCGCCGTTCGCGCCCCTGGTCCGCGAGGCCGAGTTGCTCGGTGTCATCGCCCGCGGCGCCCTGTCCCCCATCGGTGCCGCGGTGCACGCGCCAGCGCCGGAATACGACGTCGACGCCCTGCTCACGGCCTGTCGGCGCCTGCTGCCTCCGGCCACCAGGGCTGCCCGCTTCGGCGCCGACCTCACCGCCGTCGTCACCGGCACTCCGTCCGCCCGGCTGGCCGCGCTCCTGGACGCCGTCGCGGACCGGGAGTCCGGCGGCACGGCCTCGGTGTGGCGGTTCGGGCCCGGTACCGTCCGCCGGGCCCTGGACTCGGGGCGTACGCCCGACGCGATCGAGGCCGAGTTGGCCGCCGTCGCGGTCGGCACGCTCCCGCAGCCGCTGACGTACCTGATCCACGACACCGCGCGCGGCCACGGCCGTATGCGCGTCGCATCCCCGGCCTGCGTCATCCACGGCGAGGAACCGGCCCTCCTCGCCGAACTCGCCGCCCACCGGCAGCTCACCGGCCTCGGCCTGCGGCAATTGGCCCCGACGGTTCTGGTCGGCCGGAGCCCGCTCGACGAAACCCTCGCCGCGCTCCGGGCCGCCGGGTACGCGCCCGTCGCCGAGGCCGCCGACGGGACCGTACGCATCGAACAGCCGCAGCATCGGCGTGCAGAGGCCCCGGTGCCGCGTCCGCGCCGAGCCGACGGCACGTCGTCGGGGAGGCCGGCCGGCGGCGCCCGCACAACGCGGTCCCGGGCCGGCAAAACCGCCGGCACCGCCAGTACCCCCGATATGGGAACCCTGGCCGCCAAACTGCTGGCCGCCCCGCCCCTCGCACCGGAACCCGACCCGGATAACGGCATCCCGTACAACACCGACATCGAGGAAATCACCGCCGCCTACGCGCGCCGGCTCCCCCTCGCGGACATCCGTCAACTGGCCCACGCCATCGTCAAGCACCAGGCCATCACCATCGAATACGTCGACGCCGCGGGTAACCGCACGGTACGCACCCTCAGCGAGATCGATCTCGACGCGCCCTATCTCTACGCCTGGTGCCACCTGCGCAACGACGACCGCGTCTTCGCCCTCTCCCGCATCCAAGGCGTCATGCCCGCGTAGAGCCTACGGCGGTCACAACGAGGCGAAGGCGGCTTGCGCCCGTCCTCGGCTCGGCACCTCGGCTCGGCTTCTCAGCGAGACAAGCCGGGAGCACCGCGAGTATGGTCTGTTGTATGGCCACGAAAAAAGTGACGGTGACGATCCCCGAGGATCTCCTGGACGAGATTCGCGGCGAGGCGGCGGAACGGGGCCTCTCGGCCTACGTCTCAGAGGCTCTGCGCTTCAAGCGCGACCGGGACCGCCTCCAGGAGCTGGTCGGCTGGCTGGAGGAAGAACACGGCCCGGTCACCGAGGACGAGCGCTCGGCAGCCGTTGACGAGTTGGCGGAACTCGACACCGAACACGAGCGCCGCCGCGCCACAGGACGGCACGAAACCGGGAAGCACGGCGCCGGAGAGGCCGCGTGAAGAAGCGGTCCGGCGAGTACGGGCAGGGGCCGCTCCGGGTCTTCGTACTGGACTGTGAAGCGCTGTCCCTGGCCGTACGCGGCGACCGCCGGATGATCGCCCGGCTCGACCTCGCAGCACGAGGCGAAGCCGAGGTGGTGACGTCCCCGATGACGCTGATCGAGGCGTACGACGGCAGAACGACCGAACAGCGCTGGGACTGGGTACTTTCCCGGCTCCAGGTCGTCGAGATCGGGAAGGACGAGGCGCGCGAGGCCCGCCGGCTCCTGGCCGACGCCGGGTCGTCCGGCCACGAGTACGCGATCGACGCCGTACTCGCCGTCATCGCGCGCCGGCAGAAGGGGCAGGTCACCGTCTTCACCTCGGACGTCGACGACCTGGAAAAGCTGGTCCCGGACACGATCGTCGTCAAGAAGGTGTGAGGCGGCCGAAACCGCTCCGGCCCCTCGACCTCGGTCACCCAGTCCACATCCCGCCGCCTCGCGACCAGTCTGCCGCCTCGCGACCAGCCCGTCGCCTCGCGACCAGTCTGCCGCCCCACGACCAGTCCGTCGCCCGCGGCTCCCTACGGCCGCACCATCCGGACCTCCGTGAGCTCCAGCAGCCCGCCCAGCTCGATCTTGACCTTGGTCTGGTCCGGGCTCACCGTCAGGCCGTCGCGGCGGATGAGGTCGAGGAGGCGTTCGGCGAGGGGGAAGACCATGTGGCGGGCCCAGCAGCGTTCGCTGGCGGGGCCGAAGGGGAGGTAGCCGGGGTGGGTGTCGCTGTCGAGGTCGTCCCAGCGTTCGGGGATGAACTCTTCGGGGTCGTCCCAGAGCTTGGGGTTGCGGTGGCTCAGCAGCGGGAAAAGGAGGATGTCGTCCCCGGGGCCGATGCGTTCGTCCACGGAGAGGAATTCCGGGGATGCCACCCGCAGAATGTTCCACGACGGCGGAAGCAAGCGGAGGGCTTCCAGGAGGATGTTCCGATTCGAGATCTCCTCGCGGAACGGGGCGCCCAGCCAGAGCGCGCTGGTGACCAGCGCCGCCACCGTGAAGCACATCGGCGCGCCCATTCTCCGGTACAGGAACATGGCGTGCCGACGGTCGCGGTAGTTCTGGGAGTCGAGTACGAGGGCGGCGAGCTTGGAGAGCGGTTCGTCGCTCTTCGGCTTGCCCAGCACCGCCGCGCCCGAGGCCACGGCCGCCCACGTCAATTTCGGTGTGAGCTCCAGCCGGCGGTCCACCAGAATGCGGAAGCGGAGGTGCTCCCGGTCGAAAAGCAGGTTGCGCAGATAAACATGTCCGACGTGCGGCCAGGGGCCGGTCAGGTCGACCGATCCGGGTACGGGGCGCTGCATCGCCGCCCGTACGTCGGCGCCGAGCGCCTGCATGAAGGCCGAGGCCTCGGTGCGGGTGACCGACCTGCCCTGTACGGGCTTGAAGGTGGGGCGCTCGTGCTCGTTGGCCGGCCTGCCGCTCAGTACGGCGTTCATCAGGTCGGGGTCGGCTATGCCGATGGTGTCCGGCTCCAGGCGGAACAGCGACGCGTCGCCATAGCGACTGAGCAGTTCCTGGATTCGCGGCGCGAACTCTACGGCCCGAGTGCTCCCGCCGGTGCGATGCGTTGGCATGGATGAACTCCGTTCCGGGGCGGCCCGGGCCGGCCGGGGTCGCCGGC
>NZ_JBHVHQ010000436.1:0-7014 GCF_042800135.1 Streptomyces sp. NPDC057654
GTTATGCGGTGCGTTCAGTGGCGCCGGGCGTGACGGTTCCGGGTCACGAACGCGATGACCAGGCCCGCGCCCACCAGCAGACCGGCCATGCCGATCAGTTCGGCCAGCCCTGGTGTGCCGGTGTGCGCCAGCGAACCTCCGCCGCCGGCCGGGGCCGGGTGGTTGGCGGGCGGTGCGGGCGACGGCGGCGTGGAGGCCCCGGGCGCCGATGGCGTCGGCGTCGGAGTGGGGGTGGGAGTCGGGGTCGGTGTCGGTGTCTCCTTCGGGATGTACACCCCGGCGTCGATGGTGTGATCCACCCCGCCCGGCTTGTCCGGCGCCGTGACCGGCGCGTAGCCGTCGCACAGCTGTCCGCTGGTCGGCGGCGTCACATTGGAGTCGTGCGCGCGGTCGGCTCCGGCCCGCGGGAGCGTGAATCTCAGCTCGCTCGCCGGGGGCTGTTCGGGCACCTTGCCGGTGTCCGCGGTGCACACGTCGAACTGCACCGTGTACTTCGCGCCGGGCGTGAGCTCGTACGCGGCGCCGACACCGCCGAAGTAGTACTCACCGGCGGCATCGGTCTTGGTGGTGGCGACCTTCTTGCCGTCCGCGTCCAGCAGGTTGATCGTCGCGTCCGGCAGCAGTACGTGTCCCGCGTCCTGGATGCCGTTGTGGTCGCCGTCGAACCACACGACGTTGCCGATCTGGATCGGCGCGTTCGCCGCCGCGTACGCGATGTCGCCGAGCCCGCCGGCCTTGCCGAATCCGCCTTGTTCCTGGCTGACGAACTGGAACCCGTTGGCCTTCGGGTTGTTGCCCGGGCCCTGGCCGGTCGTGATGTCGTGGTAGCCGGTCCCGGAGGTCGCGACGTTCACGACCGGGTCGAACTCCGTGCTGACGACCCACTGTTGCTGCGGGATATAGGCCACCGACCCCAGCGCGGTCTCCTGGTGCGCTCCGGCGTAGGAGTCGCCAGGGAAGTACTCGACGACGTCGGAGGGCTGGCCGCCGCTGTTGGCTGTGGTGGCGTGGTTGGGGCAGCTTCCGGTGCCTTCCCACTGGTATTCGCCGGTGGGAGTGGCGCAGACCATGGTGATGTCACCGCCGGACATGCCGTTCTCCGCCGTGCCGTTCCCCGGGCGGGGGTCCAGCCCGCCCCAGCTGAGCACGTCCATGAAGCGGTCGCGGAAGCCCAGGATGATCGATCCGTCGCGGGCGAAGGCGAGGGAGGACAGCTCCGGCTGCGGGTCGATGAAGACGGTGCCCGACTTCCGGTCGTCCCAGGTGTCCAGGCCGGTGTTCCACGGGTTCCAGTGGGAGCCCTTGTCGCCCGCGCCGAAGACGCTGCCGCGCTTGTACGTGAGCGGGTGGCTCAGCACTGTGCTGAACCGCTTGCCGTCGTACGTGGAGACGTACGCCTTCAGATCCGCGCGCTGCTGCGTGCTCTCCGCGCTGCACACGCCGCCGACGTACAGCTTGCCGTCGTGGGCCTGGAGACCGAACGGCCGCCAGTCCTCGGGGCTCGCGCACCCCGGGTCGGGGATCGGGACCGTCGACTCGGGCGCCGATGCGGTGGCCCCTGTCGCGTCGAAGGTCACCAGGCTGCGGGTCTTCAGGTTCACCGCGTAGAGCGTGGAGCCGTCCTCGGAGAGGGCCAGGCCGCCGATGGACTCCTTGCCCGGCGCGTCGGTGAACCCGGGGTCCTTGATCAGGTCGGCGGTGTCGTGCCGCGTCTCCCCGACGTCCGGGACCTTCGCGAACAGCTTCGGCGCGCTGGAGCCGTCGGTCGGCACGGTGTAGATCGCGCCGTTGCCCTGCGGCCCGTACGGGGTGTACCGGCGGGCGAACGCGCTCTGGAACAGTTGGGTCCGCTGCTTGTCGTACGCCAGGCCGAACGTCGTGCCCACCTGGTCCTGGGTGGCCAGCGTGGTCGGGCACGCCACGTCGGTGGGGCACGTGCCCCGGACCTTCGTGCCGAACGCCACCAATGCCCGCTTGTCGGTGCCGTTGGCTCCGTTGTGGACCGGTACGAAGTACCGGGAGTCCGGGAGTGCGTAGTCCGCCGGATTCCACACGCCCGTCACCACCGAGGCGTTCTTGCCGTCCGACACATCGACGAACGACGTGAAGCTGTTGAAATGGTTTTCCTGCGTCGACGCGGGCGCCGCTCGCAGATGGCCGTCGTACGGGGCCGGAATGCTGACGTCGACGCGGTATTCGCCGCCGCTCAGCACGGTCGACGGCGATACCACGACCTTTCCGGTGGCGTCCGTGACGCCGGTGACGGTGTGCCCGGCGGGGTCGGTGACCGTCACCTTCATGCCGCGCTGCGGCACGTCCATCGTCGCGTTGATCACGCCGGTGCCGAAGAAGTCGCGGAGCACCTCGACCGTCAGCGTGCCGTCGGCGGTCGAGGCGGCGGCCGGGCCGGCCGATGCTCCCAGGGCGCCGCCCGCCAGCAGTAGAACAGACAACCCGATGCGCGCCGACGGCTCCACAAGTCTCGCGGCTAACCGGCGCGAGTCTCTGCCTCGGTTCATGGCATCACTCTCCACACTTCTCTTGTCGTCACACTTCTCTTGTCGTCAGAACGAAGCGCTCGCTTCTTGCCGTACGTCCACTTGGTGACCCCAGGCGCGAACGCCGGGCGTGAACGTCAGGGAAGGGAAAGGGCCCATGGCCGTTGCGTGGACCGTTTTGTGATGGTCATATGAGGAGGTGCGGGTGCGATACCGGCACCGCGGGCCAGAAAAAGCGAACGTGCGTCCACGACCTCGGTAAGAACGACCGAGACCGCGTGTGTTCGCAGCTCAATCACGGCGCCTTCGTCCCCCCGCCCACCCCGCCGATCACCACAACGAGCGGGCGAATCTTATCTGTTGGGTCTCACCGTCACCAGCTGAATCCTGGGTATTCATCAGAATCCGCGACAGTTCTCCGAACGTCCGGAGAATCCTTCGGGAACCAACCCCAACTCACAGGGCGAAACGCTCAGTCAGGGACGCTCTGTGGTCAAAGCGGCGACTACCGCCGCGATGGCGGGTTCCGCGGCGCGGGCGCGGTGATGGGCGAGCATGAGGTCCACGCGCCACTCGGGCATGTCGCGCACGTCGAGTCGGACCAACGCGGCGGCGGCGAGGTCGCGTTCGACCGTGGCACGGGTGAGGACGGCGACGGCCTGCCCGGAGCGGGCGAGGTCGGCCGCGGTCTCGGCCGAGCTGATCTCGTACAGCTGATGCGCGCGGGTGGGGGCGTCCAGGAGCTGCTCGTGGAAGAGGTCCGCGCCGGTGCCCCAGCGGTTCACGGCGAGGGGGTGGCCGCTCAGCCCGGCGATGTCGCAGGAGCCCTGCGCGGGGCCCGCCGCGAGCGGGTGGTCCGGGCGGCAGACCGCGATGACCGGCTCGCTGCGGAACGCGTGCAGCCGCACCTCGTGCGCGTGCGGCATCGGCAGCGTGACGGCGAGGTCCGTCGTGCCCGCGGCCACGCGCTGGAGCGCGCTCGGGGTGTGCTGGTCGTCGACCACCACCGCGTACCGCAGCGGACGCAGGGCGGAGACGACGAAGGGCACGGCCAACTGCGCGTAACTGGCGTGCGTGGTCATGTGCAGCGTGCCCTGCGTGTCGTCCTCGCGGGCGATGTCCAGCGCCCGGTCCGCCAGCTCCAGGCACCGCTCCGCGTGCGGCAGCAGCCGCGCCCCGGCGGGCGTCAGGGAGACTCCCCGGTTCGACCGGTCGAGCAGCGGTTTCCCGACGAGCCGCTCCAGGCGGCGCAGGCGCTCGCTGACCGACGGCTGGGCCGCGCGCAGTTCGCGGGCCGCGGCGGAGAGCGAGCCGACGGAGGCGGCGGTGACGAAGACGCGCAGGTCGGCGAGTTCCAGGGCCATAGGCGCACCCTATGGCCGGCTGCTGCGAATCATGGGGTTCTGGATGATCGGCGGCGTTCATAGCGTGCCCGTATGTCACACATCGACGTCGACCTTCTCCCCGCTGCCGCGTCCGACCTTCCCGGCATCGTCGCCATTCAGGACCATACGGCCGCGACCTCGCACGCCCGCTTCGCCACTGGACCGCTGCCCATGGACGAACGCCGCGCCTGGTTCGCGCAGTTCGCGGAGACCGGCCCGTACCGGATGCTCGTCGCGCGCCGCGACGGGGACGTCCTCGGCTACGCGTGCAGCCAGCGCTTCCGCGATCACGAAGCCTTCCGGGAGACGGTCGAGGTGAGCGTCGGCCTCGGCGGCGGGATGACGGGGCAGGGGCTGGGAACGGCCCTGTACCGGGCGCTGTTCGGGCTGCTGGACGACGCGCCGGTGCACGTCGTCCTCGCCGGGATCGCCCTGCCGAACGACGCGTCGGTGGCTCTGCACCGCAAGTTCGGCTTCGAGGAGGCCGGGACCTTCCGTGAGTACGCCGTGAAGAACGGCCGTTACATCAGCTCGCTGTGGATGCAGCGGCTGCGACCCGCCGCCGGGGCGTGAGGCCGCAGCTCGGACCGGGGGAGCCGACCCCCGTACGGCTCCGTACCCCGCGTTCGTACGGGGCCCGGCCCGAGCTGCGGCCGGCCTGCGGGCGGGGGTCAGTTCACCGCGAGGACGCGGTGCGGGTAGTAGCGCTTGAAGCCGCCGAAGATGATGCCGTGCTTCTCGGACCATGCGTTGCGCCGGCGCAGCCCGCTCGTCGGTGATTCGAGCGCCTCGGCATGCGCCTGGACGTCCGTCCACTCGGCGAGGTTGAGGATGCCTTGGCCGTCCTCGGCGAGGTGGAAGTGCGCGGCGACCAGGCCGGCCGGAGGTTCGTTCTCGGCCGTGTCGGTGGTGAGGTCCACCCATTCCTGGCGCAGCTGATCGCTGTCCGCCTTGAGATGGACGGCGATCAGCACGGTGGCGGGAGTGGTGCGGTCGGCGACGACGCTGCGGTAGTGGCGGTAGCGGGTGAGGCCGGGGCGCTCGATGCCGGGGATCTCCGCGTCGATGCGCTCGATCATGACGGGCCGGTGCACCTTCACGTACGCGCGGTGGGCGTCGTCGCTGGTCCACTGGGCGTAGTGCAGGATGCCGGCCCCGTCCTCGGCGATGAAGTTGGAGAGGGACAGCAGCGCCTCGGGCAGCTCGTTGGACTGCCACTGGTCGAGGACCGCGTCGGCGGCGGCGCGCGAGCGCTCGGGCGTGCCGGTCAGCCACTCGCTGACCAGGGCCGTACCGGCGTCGGGCCGGGCGAAGTCGGGGAACTGGCGCGGGGAGCCGGGCTCCGGGGGCGGTGAAGTAGCCATGCGCCCAGCATCAAACTTGAACCGAGGTTCAAGTCAAGCCCTTTCCGGCAGGGTTAGTTCGGTACGCGCCCGCCACTGCGCCACCATCGGTTCCAGCATCGGCCCCAGCTCCGGCATCTTCGGTACGACCGCCAGCGCGCCCACGATCTGGAGCAGGCGCGCCCCCTCCATGGCGCTCAGCAGGTCCGGGTCGATGCGCGTGCCGCTCACCCGCTCGTACTCCGCGATCCCGCGCGGCCCGGCCAGCGTCAGGTCCCACTCCACGGGCCCCCGCGTGACGTCCTCGAAGTCGTTGAACAGATAGCCCTCGGCGGTGCGCAGCACGTTGTAGAACGGTGCGTCGCCGTGCAGCGCCTGCACGCGCGCGCCGGGGAAATACGCGGGCAGGTCGCGTACGAGCGTCTCCAGCGCCGCGTACTCCCGTTCGGCCCGGTCCAGGTCCGCCACGGTCAGCGACTGGGGCCGCGAACGCAGCTCGGCGAGCGCCGGGCCCAGCGCGGGCACCAGCGGGGAGAGCGTCGGCAGCTCACCCGGGTACTCGGCCAGCGAGCCGTGCAACTTCGCCGTCCATCCCGCCTGTTGGGTGAAATGCTCCTCCAGCCGCCCGGGATCCGCCTCGCTCAGGTCGCCCAGGGCGTCCACCTCGTGGACGTACTCCCAGAACGTCAGCGACTTCCCCTCGATCTCCACCGGCTCCCGCGGTACGAGCGGACTCGGCCGCACCACGCGCGCCCCGCGATCCGCCAGCCACCCCGCCACCGCCAGCTCATCGCGCTGCTTCGCCGCCTGCTCCGCCGCAGACGTCAGCGCCAGCGTCGGCACCCGCACCACCACCGGGTCCGGCGCGAGGTGCACGAGCACGTTGAACACGTCGTGCAGCACGCGCGGCTCGTCCGCCCGCAGCCCGAGCCGCCGCCCGGCCGTGGTCGCGAGGCGCACGGCGAGCTCCGCGCGCGTACTGAGGGTCCTGCCGGAGGATTCCGCATCGGTCATGGACCAGATCCTGTACGGACGGCGGTGCTCTGTCCAAGGGTTTCCCCCGCGCGTCAACCCCACGTCCCGACGCGCCTACGGGCGGCGACGCTCTTTCGCGTGACCCCTCGCCTGTGCCTACGATCCGGAGGGCGTTGTCATGGTTCGTGCAACCGTCCAGCTCCGGGTTGCGTCGTAGCCATCCGATGACCAATGACGCTGACGCGTCAAGCAGTCCCCCCACAACAGTTCCTCCCCCCCACAGCAGTAAGGAGCGCAGACACATGGCACGAGCAGAGTCCGGCAAGAGGGCCATCGGCTGGGCCGCCGCAGCCGCACTGCTTGCGACCACGCCGCTCCTCGCGGCGTGCTCGGGCGACTCGGACTCCTCCTCCGGCGACGACGCGAAGTCCTCGGCCAGTGGTAGTCAGTCGCCCTCGGCTCCTCCGTCGCCCTCGACCGGTGAGTCCAACGGCTCCGGCGCGGAGACCGGCGGCCGGCCCACGATGGCCGAAGCCGTCAGCACCTGGGTCGGCGCGGTCATCGAAAAGGACACGAAGAAGGCGTGCCTCGTCTCCGCCATCCCGGGCAAGGGCTCGGCCCCGGCACAGGGCGCCACCCCCGAAAAGTGCGACCCCGCCACGCTGAAGAAACTGGCCACCGGCCTCAACGCCATGAGCAAGGCATTCACCCCACCGGATGCCTCCGGCAAGCCGACGGTGAAGGTCAACGCGCCCGAGCCCAAGAAGGACAAGGCGCTCGTGCCCTCGGCCCAGATCATGGTCAATGGGAAGC
>NZ_JBHVHQ010000437.1:0-6925 GCF_042800135.1 Streptomyces sp. NPDC057654
GAAGGGAACCGGCCGGTCCGACGCCCGCTGTGCGGCTGCCCTGCCGCGCGTACCCGGCGCGGAGCGGGTCATCGGCGCCTGCCTGGCGGACCTCACCACGGCCGGCACCATCCCCAGCGGGCACACCGACCCCGACGACTGGGCCGGCCTCGAAGCGCCCGGCACCGTCAACCCCACGGGCGTGAGGGGCATACAGCTCGACGGCTACTTCCCGGACTCCTCCACCACCAACGCCACACACGGCTGGAACCACGACAGCCAGTTCGTGATCAGGCTGCCCGACCGGTGGAACGGCGGGCTGGTCGTGGCCGGAACGCCCGGCACGCGGGAGCAGTACGCCAACGACCGCATGATCGGCGACAGCGCGCTCGCCAAGGGCTTCGCCTACGCGGCCACCGACAAGGGCAACACGGGCTCCCACGTCTACCGCGACAGCCGCCGGCCGGGCGACGCGATCGCCGAGTGGAACCTGCGCCTCACCCAGCTGACCGTGGCCGCCAAGCGCGTGGCCAAGCAGCGCTACGGGCGTATGCCCGCCCATACGTACGCGGCCGGGGTCTCCGCGGGCGGCTACCTGGTGCGCTGGCAACTGGAGAACTTCCCCCGTCTGTACACCGCCGGCATCGACTGGGAGGGCCTGCTGCTGACCCGCGACGCCCCCAACGTCCTGAGCACCGCGCCGCCCGCCCTGCGCGCCTATCCCCGCTACCGCGCGGGCGAGCCGGGCGCGGCGGAGGCGATGTACGCGGCCGGGTACCCCAGTGGCTCCGAGCCGCTGTGGGACGTCCACTATCGGACGCTGTGGGACGCGCTCCAGCGGCTCATCCGTGAGGAGGTGGACCCGGAGTACGACGGCGCGCTGGAGGCCGGAACGCCGTTCTGCCCGGAGGGCACCGGACCGGGCTGCGACACCGACTACGTCTACACCGACCGGCCGGACGAGGTGCACGACACGGTGGATCGGCTGTCCCTGACGGGGCGCGTCAAGCGGCCGTTGATCACGCTCCAGGGCACGCTCGACGTGCTGCTGCCCATCTCGCGGAGCGGTGACGCCTACGACGCCATGGTCGAGGCGTCCGGCCGGGGCGGTCTGCACCGCTACTACCGGATCACCGACGGCAACCACTTCGACGGCCTGTACGCGGCCCACCCGGCCCTGGTCCGCCCGATGCTGCCTTGCTTCAGGGCCGCCTTCGACGCGCTGACGGCGTGGACCGAGCACGGTGCCGCCCCGCCCCCGAGCCGTACCGTGCCGCGTACGGGCGGGGACCCGGTGAACTCCTGCGCCCTGTGAATGACGTGTGACCGTCGGCGGAATTCCGACGGGATACGGGTCGAATGTCAGTGGTGCCGGGTAGAATCTGTGGGACGGTAGAAAATCATCGCGTGTACGACGCGTGTACGACATCGAGCAGTCGAGTTCGGTGGAAGGAAGCGCAAGGAAGGAGGAAGCCCATGACGACGGTCTTGCGCACATACGTGGGTTTGTTCCTGTTCCTTGTCGCCGGGCTGCTGCTCAGCGAGACCGGCTGGCTGGGCGCAATGGCGCTCGCCGCCACCACCGCGGTCGCGGCGGCACTGATGACCTGTGCGGTCATCACGTCCCGTACGGGCTATCCGCTCGCGACGAACCGCGTACGTACCGCGATAAGGGACCGGGAGCGCCGCACGGCGTTCCTGGCCCAACGCGATCCCGACGCCGCCGGCCGTGCCCGGCCGCGAGCGCCCGGCCGTCCCTTCCCGACGGCCGCGTAGGCGCTCCTTTTTTGTTTCGCGTATCTGCCTGAAATTTCTTGTTCCGTTCCGGCCCGTTCCGGTTTCTTCCGGTTGTTCTGACTCGTCCGGTCCGATTCCCGTATGCGATATGGAGCCCGTGCGGCTCGTCACGCCGTTTTCCCCTTCCGGCACGACGAGACCTCGTGGAGGGCTCACCCATGTCCGTATTCACCTCCCCTTTCGCCGCGCTCGGCGCGCTTCTCTCGCACTGCGCCGACATGCTCGAACCGCTCTTCGGCGGCTCGGCCACGGCCGCCGCGATCATCGTGTTCACCTGCTGCGTCCGGCTCGCGCTGCACCCGCTGGCCCGATCGGCCGCGCGCGGCGAGCGGGTGCGGGCGGAGCTCGCGCCGCGCATCGCCGAACTGCGGCGCAAGCACAAGAACGAACCCGAGAAGGCGCAGCGCGCGATGGGGGAGCTGTACAAGGAGGCCGGGGCCTCGCCGCTGGCGGGGTGTCTGCCGATGCTGGTGCAGCTGCCGGTCTTCTCCGTGATGTACCACCTCTTTTCCTCGGGCTCCGGCGGTACGGGCCTCCTCGGCCACAAGCTGCTGGCCGCTCCGCTCGGCGGCCGGTGGGCCGGGGCGCTCGGCGACGGCGGGGTGTTCGGGCCGCGGGGGCTGGTCTATCTGGGGCTGTTCGCGCTGGTCGCGGCGGTGGCCACGTGGACGTACACGCGGGCCCGCAAGACGGCCGCCGCCGCTGCCGTACTCGCACCGGCTGGTGGCGCGGACGGCGAGTCGGCGATCCCCGGTATGGCGCGGATCGGCAGGTTTCTGCCGCTGATGGCCTTCGGCACGCTGGTCAGCGTCGCGGTGGTGCCGCTGGCGGCCGGGCTGTATCTGGCGACGAGCACGACGTGGACCGCGGCGGAACGGGCGCTGCTCCAGCGCGTACGGACGCCGCGTACGAGTGCGGAGGTCAGCGCCTGATGGAGGGTCAGGAGGACCGGTTCGGGGGAACGGGCGGGCGCGTCTCCTCCTCTTGATGCGAGTGAGCATCATATTTCCCTACATGACTGGGGAAAAGAATGGAAAAGTGAAGAAAGCTGGCCTTACGGGCGTGCTGGCGGGTGCCGTCGGTGTGCTGATGGTCTGTCTGTTCGCCTCCGGGAGCGTGGCGGAGCCGTTGCCCGAAGGGCCGGGGCCCGAGCTGACCGCGGCCGCGGAGTGCTACGCGTACGAGCACGGTGGACCGCGCGAGCCCACCGGCACCGCCGCCAACCTGGGGGACGCGACCGTGTTCACCGGCGACGGGGAGTCGAGGCTCCAGGTCTTCGACGTCGGCTTCGACCTGATGGGGTGGGACGGCGGCGACCAGGGCGTCGCTTTCGACGGCATCCCCGAGGACGCCACCGTGCTCGTCAACGTCACCGGGCCCGCCCGTACGATCAGCTCCTCCACGGGCGATCTGCCGGACGGCCTGCACGAGCGGCTGCTGTGGAACTTCCCGGACGCCGCGCAGGTCACCATCCAGGGCAGCGCGCCGTTTCAGGGCAGCGTGCTGATCGGCCGCCCGGAGAGCGTGACCACGGTGTCGGCGCCGGGCATGAACGGGCGCCTCTTCACCGCCGGTTCGCTGACGCCGGAGTCGATGTCGGAGTCGACGCCGGTCGCGGAGGCCGACTGGTACCCGTTCAACGGGGAGTTGCCGGAGTGTCCGGGAGAGCACCCTTCCCCGACCCCCACGCACACCCTCTCGACCACTCGGCCGACGGCGTCCCCGTCGGACACTCCTTCCGGGAGCCCGACGGAAAGTCCGTCGGAGAGCGCTTCTGAGCCCCCGTCGGAGATCCCCTCCGCGTCCTCCCCGTCGGCGTCGCCCTCCAAGAGTCCGTCGGCGAGACCTTCCGCATCCCCCTCGCAGAGCCCGTCCGAGTCGCGGTCCGCCTCTCCCTCCGCCTCTGCCTCCGAGAGCCGCCCCGCCCACGTACCCGCACCGGGTCCCGGCCCCGGTTCCCACGGCACAGCCGGCGGCAGTGAACCGCTCGCGCACAGCGGGCCGGCGATGGCGGACACGATGCTGGTCGGCGCGTCGGTCGCGGCGCTCGGCGCGGGCGTCTCGCTGGTGTTCCTCTTCCGTTCGCGCGAACGGCGCTCGTAAGGGCACGACGTACGCTGACGGAGCGTCAGCCCAAGTAGCGCTCCAGTGCCTCGACGACCAGCGCGTGGTCCTCGGCCTGCGACAGGCCGGAGACCGCGACGGTCCCGATGACGCCCGTACCGCGCAGCCGGATCGGGAACGCGCCGCCGTGCGCGGCGTAGCGGTCCAGGTCCAGCCGGGAGGAGTCCTCGAAGGTGCGGCCCTTGGCGCGGAAGCGGGCGCCGACGAGGTAGGAGGACTCCGCGTACCGCTCCACGACGCGGCGCTTGCGGTCGGTCCAGGCGTCGTTGTCGGCCGAGGTGCCGGGCAGCGCGCAGTGGAAGAGCTGCTGGGCGCCGCGCCGGATGTCGACGGTGACGGCCGCGCCGCGCTCGCGCGCCAGCTCCACGAGGAGGGTGCCGAGCCGCCAGGCGTCGTCGTTGCCGAAGGAGCCGAGGACCAGGCGCTGTTCCTGTTCCGCCAGTTCGGCGATCAGGGCCGCTTCGGCGCTCACGCGGGCGACGCCCCTTCTCCCTCGATACGGACCGTACGGCCCTCGTCCGCGCTGGTGCGCGCCGCTTCCAGCACGCGCAGCGTCGCCGCCGCCTCGGCCGCGGTGACCGGCGGCGCGGCCCCGTCGTGCAGGGTCTCGGCGATGGCCGCGTAGTACGCGGGGTAGTCGCCGGGCAGGGTCGGCACGAGGTCGCCGCTGCCGGTCTGCGGCGATTCGCCGGAGCCGATCCGGCCCCAGGCGGACTCCGGTTCCACGCCCCAGGCGGGGCCGTCGTCGCCGGGCCGGCGGCCCTCGCGCAGGGCGGCCTCCTGCGGGTCGAGCCCGTACTTCACGTAGCCCGCGCCGCTGCCCAGCACCCGGAAGCGCGGGCCGAGCTGGGCGGTGGTGGCGCTCATCCACAGGTGGGAGCGGACGCCGCTCGTATGGGTGAGCGCGATGAAGGTGTCGTCGTCGGCCTCGGCGCCGGGGCGGCGCACGTCGGCCTCCGCGTAGACGGCGGCGGCCGGGCCGAAGAGGGCGAGGGCCTGGTCGACGACGTGGCTGCCGAGGTCGTACAGCAGCCCGCCGAGCTCCGCGGGGTCGCCGGACTCGCGCCAGCCGCCCTTGGGCCGGGGCCGCCAGCGTTCGAAGCGGGATTCGAAGCGCAGTACGTCGCCGAGCTGCCCGTCGGCGATGAGCTGGCGGACCGTGCGGAAGTCGTTGTCCCAGCGGCGGTTCTGGAACGGGCTGAGCAGCAGCCCGCGCTCCGCCGCCAGTGCGGCCAGTTCCTCGGCCTCGGCCGCGGTCGCCGCGAGCGGCTTGTCCACGACGGCCGGGAGCCCGGCGTCGAGGGCGGCGCGGGCGAGCGGCACGTGGGTGCGGTTGGGGGAGGCGATGACCACGAGGTCGAGTTCGGCGGCGCGGCCGAAGAGCTCCTCGGCCGTGTCGACCGTACGGACTCCGGGGTGCTCGGTGAGCGCCTGCTGCCGCCGTTCGGGGCTGGCGGTCACGATGGTGTCGAGGGCGAGGCCGTCGGTGGTGGCGATCAGGGGGGCGTGGAAGACGGAGCCTGCCAGGCCGTAGCCGATGAGGCCGACGCGGAGGGGGGAGCCAGTGGTGCCATCCATACCGCCCACTTTGACAACGCTGTTGCCAAAGTGCAAGCGACGGGGACAATGGGTCGGTGCACAGAAGTCATCCCGGAGCCAATCTCGCCGCGCTGCGCGGGCACAATGCCGCTCTCGTGCTCGGTCTGCTGCGCGACGCGGGCGACGGCGGTGTCAGCCGTCTGGAGCTGGCGGAGCGTACGGGCCTCACCCCGCAGGCCGTCAGCAAGATCACGGCGCGGCTCCGGGCGGACGGCTTCGCGGCCGAGGCGGGCCGCCGCGCCTCCACGGGCGGCAAGCCCCGCACGGTGCTGCGGCTGGTCCCCGACGCCGGCCACGCCATCGGACTGCACCTCGACCGGGACGAGCTGACGGCCGTACGCACCGACCTGGCGGGCCGCACCGTCGAATCCCGCACCGCACCGCTCGACTTCGGGGCGGGCGCGGCGGCAGTCGTGGAGGCGGCGGCCTCGGCGGCCGAGGCGCTGCGGGGGGAGGGGCGCGCCGTGCTGGGGGTGGGCGTCGCCGCTCCGGGGCCGCTCGACCACCGGAACGGGGTGCTCCGCCGCGTCACCGGCTATCCCCAGTGGGACGGCTTCCCGCTGCGCGCCGCCCTCGCGGAGCGGCTGGCGCTGCCCGTCGCCGTCGACAAGGACACCAACGCCGCCGCCCTCGGGCTCGCGCCGGGCGGCGCCGGGGGCGCGGACTCCTTCGCGTATCTGCATCTCGGTACGGGCCTGGGGGCCGGGCTCGTGCTCGGCGGCGGGGTGTACCGGGGCGAGCGCACGGGCGCGGGCGAGTTCGGTCACCAGGTCGTCCAGTTGGACGGCCCGCCGTGCGGGTGCGGCGGCAGGGGCTGCGTCGAGGCGCTGTGCCTGGCGGCGGTCGCGGCCGGGGACACGGCGCGCGCGGCCCGGCTGCTCGGGGTCGGCGCGGCCAACCTCGTACGGCTGCTGGACATCGGCCGGGTGCTGCTCGGCGGCCGGACGCTGCTGGCGGCGGCGGACACGTACGTACGGGGGGTGGGCGCGGTGCTGGCGGAGGACGCGGCGCGCGGGGACGGGCGTACGGTCCCGGTGGCCGTGGCTCCGGGCGGGGCGTGGACGGTGGTGGAGGGGGCGGCGCAGCTGGTGCTGGCGCCGCTGTTCGGGCGGTCCGGCGGGGCGGCGTTCCCCGTGCGGTCCGATGGTTAGACAATCCGCTGTTCGGGCGGGATGTGGAGACCATTCGGGGGTAGCGGGGCCGGATGTGCGGCGGCGCCGGGTCGGGCGGTGCGATGTTCCGACGGCCCGTAACGTTCCGTCCGCGGAGGTCCGCCGATGCGCCTGCCCCGTGCCCTCGCCGCCGTGAGCGCCGCCGCGCTCGCGCTCGTACTCGCCCCGGAGGCCGCCGCCTTCGCGGCCCTCGGCGACCCCGGCGGGAAGCCGCCGGGCTGCGGCGCCGCCCGCGGAGCCCAGTCCCCGGTCTC
>NZ_JBHVHQ010000438.1:0-6923 GCF_042800135.1 Streptomyces sp. NPDC057654
CGGCCGGATTCGGGATCCGGCCGGGGCGGGTACGCGCGCGTGGCGCTCGAAAACGAGCGAGCCGACGATCAGGCCAGCGTCGCCAGCGCCTGGTTGAGCGTCGCCGACGGGCGCATGACGGCGTCGGCCTTGGCCGGGTCGGGCTGGTAGTAGCCGCCGATCTCGGCGGGCGAGCCCTGCACCGCGATCAGCTCGTCGACGATGGTCCGCTCCTGCTCGGCCAGCGTCTTGGCGAGGGCCGCGAACGCCTGGGCGAGCTGCGTGTCCTCGGTCTGCTGGGCCAGCTCCTGGGCCCAGTAGAGCGCCAGGTAGAAGTGGCTGCCGCGGTTGTCGATGCCGCCGAGGCGGCGGCTCGGCGACTTGTCCTCGTTGAGGAACGTCGCCGTCGCGCGGTCGAGGGTGTCCGCGAGCACCTGGGCGCGCGCGTTGCCCGTGGTCTGCGCGAGGTGCTCGAAGCTGACCGCCAGCGCGAGGAACTCGCCCAGGCTGTCCCAGCGCAGGTAGTTCTCCTTGACGAGCTGCTGGACGTGCTTGGGCGCGGAGCCGCCGGCGCCCGTCTCGAACAGCCCGCCGCCGTTCATGAGCGGGACGACCGAGAGCATCTTGGCGCTCGTGCCGAGCTCCAGGATCGGGAAGAGGTCGGTCAGGTAGTCGCGCAGCACGTTGCCGGTGACCGAGATGGTGTCCTCGCCGCGGCGGATGCGCTCCAGGGAGAACGCGGTCGCCTCGACGGGCGTCATGATCTCGATCCGCAGGCCCTCGGTGTCGTGCTGGGCGAGGTAGCCGCGGACCTTCTCGATGAGCTTCGCGTCGTGCGCGCGGCCCTCGTCGAGCCAGAACACGGCCGGGCTGCCGGTCGCGCGGGCGCGGGTGACGGCCAGCTTGACCCAGTCCTGGATGGGCAGGTCCTTGGTCTGGCACATGCGGAAGATGTCGCCGGCGCCCACGGTCTGCTCCAGCACCACGGCGCCGCTCGCGTCGACGACGCGCACGGTGCCGGTGGCCGGGATCTCGAAGGTCTTGTCGTGGCTGCCGTACTCCTCGGCCTTCTGCGCCATCAGACCGACGTTGGGGACGGAGCCCATGGTCGACGGGTCGAAGGCGCCGTTCGCCCGGCAGTCGTCGAGGACGGCCTGGTAGACGCCGGAGTAGCTGCTGTCGGGGAGCACCGCGAGGGTGTCCGCCTCGCCGCCGTCCGGGCCCCACATGTGGCCGGAGGTGCGGATCATGGCGGGCATGGAGGCGTCGACGATGACGTCGCTCGGCACGTGCAGGTTGGTGATGCCGTTGTCCGAGTCGACCATCGCCAGCTCGGGGCCCTCGGCCAGCTCGGCCTCGAAGGACGCCTTGATCGCCGCGCCCTCGGGGAGGGCGGCCGCGCCCTTGAGGATGCCGCCGAGGCCGTCGTTCGGGGTCAGGCCCGCAGCGGCCAGCGTCTCGCCGTACTCGGCGAAGGTCTTCGGGAAGAAGGCGCGCACCACGTGGCCGAAGATGATCGGGTCGGAGACCTTCATCATCGTGGCCTTCAGGTGCACCGAGAACAGCACGCCCTCGGCCTTGGCGCGGGCGATCTGCGCCGTGAGGAACTCGCGCAGCGGGGCGACCCGCAGCACCGAGGCGTCCACGACCTCGCCCGCGAGGACCGGCACCGACTCGCGGAGCACGGTGGTGACGCCGTCGTCCCCGGCCAGCTCGATGCGGAGCGAGCCGTCCTCGGCGATGACGACGGACTTCTCGGTGGAGCGGAAGTCGTCGGCGCCCATGGTGGCGACGTTCGTCTTCGAGTCGGCCGTCCAGGCGCCCATGCGGTGCGGGTGCGCCTTGGCGTAGTTCTTGACCGAGGCGGGGGCGCGGCGGTCGGAGTTGCCCTCGCGCAGCACCGGGTTGACGGCGCTGCCCTTGACCTTGTCGTAGCGGGCGCGGATGTCGCGCTCCTCGTCGGTCTTCGGGTCGTCCGGGTAGTCGGGCAGCGCGTAGCCCTGGCCCTGGAGCTCCGCGACGGCCGCCTTGAGCTGCGGGATCGAGGCGGAGATGTTCGGCAGCTTGATGATGTTCGCGCCGGGCGTCTTGGCCAGTTCGCCGAGCTCGGCGAGCGCGTCGGCGACCCGCTGGTCCTCGGTGAGGCGCTCCGGGAAGCCCGCGAGGATGCGGCCGGCGAGGGAGATGTCACGGCTCTCGACGGCGACCCCGGCCGTCGAGGCGTATGCCTCGACGACGGGCAGGAACGAATACGTCGCCAGGGCCGGGGCCTCGTCGGTGTGTGTGTAGATGATGGTCGAGTCAGTCACCGGTGCTCCGCTCCACGTCTGCAACATTGCTTGATATCAAGATATCCCGTGGCCGCCCCCCTCTCGACAGGGCCCTGCCCCTGCCGGTGCGTGCGAGGGAGTGGTGGCGGAACGGAGCCCGTCGTACGGGCGCGAGGCGGGTGCCGGGCGGGCGTCAGGCGGCCGGCGGGTACGCGATGGCGGTGACGACCAGCCCGTCCCGTACGAGCCAGCGGCCCTGGAACCCGGTGAGGGCACGGCCCTCCGGGTCCTCGCGGCTGACCAGCAGGCGGGCGGCGAACGTGCCCTCGGCCGCGCCGCCCGAGGGGTCGAACTCCAGGTGGGCCTCGTGGAAGTCCAGCCAGGCGCCGGTCAGCGGGAACCACGTCTTGTAGACGGACTCCTTGGCGCTGAACAGCAGCCGGTCCCAGTGCACGTCGGGCCGGAGGCCGGCCAGGCCGTCGAGGTGCGACTGCTCGGCGGGCAGGGCGATGGACTCGTACACGCCCTCGGGCAGCGGGCCGTGCGGCTCGGCGTCGATGCCGAGGGAGGCGATGTCGGTCCGGCGCGCGACGG
Source organism: Streptomyces sp. NPDC057654 (assembly GCF_042800135.1). Classification (NCBI taxonomy): domain Bacteria; kingdom Bacillati; phylum Actinomycetota; class Actinomycetes; order Kitasatosporales; family Streptomycetaceae; genus Streptomyces; species Streptomyces sp. NPDC057654. The sequence goes on from NZ_JBHVHQ010000438.1 coordinate 2,844, forward strand.
CGGCGGCGCGGTAGCCGTCGCAGTGCGTCATGGAGCCGACGATGCCGTCCGGCCAGGCGGGGGCGCCGCGCTCGCCGTGCACCAGGGGGGCCGGGGTGCGGCCGAGCCGGGCGAGGGCCTGGCGGGCGCAGTGCCGGGCGGTGGTGAACTCGCGGCGCCGCTTGTCGACGGCCCTGGTGATCAGCGCCTCCTCCTCGGGGAAGAGGACGGCGTCGGCGGGGTCCTCGAAGGACTCGGCCGACTCGGCCGCGGCGGGCAGCAGCCCGGCGAGCAGGGTGTGCGCGCCGTTCCGTTCGCCGTTCCGAGTCGGCGGTACGTCCGTACGCTCGTCGCGGCTCGTGCCCGTCACTGCGCCTCCTGGAGGTCGGCTACCACGGCGGCGATGCCCCGCACGGTCGGTTCCTCGAAGTAGGCGGACAGCGGCACGTCCACATCGAGCCGTTCCAGTATGCGGGTGGATATCTGGGTCATGGTGATCGAGTGACCGCCGAGGTCGAAGAGGTCCTCCGTGTCCCCCAGCGTGGGCAGCCGCAGCACCTCGCACCAGATCTCGCGGACCGCCTCCAGCGGGCTGTCCGCGCCCGACGTCGCCGCGGCGGCGGACTCGGGGGGCTCGGGCAGCGCCGCCCGGTCGAGTTTGCCGTTCGGCGTCGTCGGCAGGGCGTCCAGGGCGGCGAAGACCTCGGGGACCATGTACGCGGGCAGCGCCGCCGCCAGCTCCCGGCGCAGGGCGCCCGCGTCCGCGCCGCCGACGTAATAGCCGACGAGCCGGCCGTCCCGCACCGCGACGGCGGACCGGTCCACGCCGTCCGCGGCGAGCAGCCGCGACTCGATCTCGCCGAGTTCGATGCGGTAGCCCCGGAGCTTGATCTGGTCGTCGGAGCGGCCGAGGAATTCCAGCTGCCCGTCGGGGCGGTGCCGCACCCGGTCGCCGGTCCGGTACATCCGGCCGCCCGCGGGCCCGTACGGGTCGGGCGGGAACCGCTCGCCGTCGAGGTCCGGCCTGCCGACGTAGCCGCGGGCGAGACCGGCCCCCGCGATATAGAGGTCGCCGGGCACGCCGGGCGGCACGGGTGACAGGCGCTCGTCGAGCACGTACGTCCGGGTGTTGGCCAGCGGGCGGCCGATCGTGACCCGGTCCGGGTCGGGGCCGATCTCCTGGGACGTCGACCAGATGGTGGTCTCGGTCGGCCCGTAGACGTTGACGAGCCGCGCGACGTGCGGGCGCAGCCGCCGGGCGAAGGCCAGGGGCAGCGCCTCGCCGCCGACGAGGGCGGTGACGCCGGGCGCCTCGAAGCCGCCGTCGAGGAGCATCGCCCAGCCGGTGGGGGTCGCCTGCACATGGGTGACGGCGTGCCGGGCCGCGAGCGCGCCGAGCTCGGCGCCGTCGCGCGTCTGGCTCTCGCTCGCGACGATCACGGTGGCGCCGGTGATCAGCGGGAGGAAGAGCTCCAGGCCGGAGATGTCGAAGGAGACGGAGGTCAGCGCCAGCCAGGTGTCGGCGGGCCCGGCGCCGAGCAGTTCCTCGACGGAGTGCAGCAGGTTGGCGAGGGCGCGGTGTTCGATCTGGACGCCCTTGGGGCGGCCGGTCGAGCCGGAGGTGTAGATGACATAGGCCAGGTCCTCGGGCGCCGGGGGCCCGGACCCGGCGGGGGCGTCCGGGCCGTCGTCGGCGGAGGGCTCCAGGTCGGCGTCGGTCAGCTCCAGGACGGCTCGGGAGTCCTCCATGACGTACTTCAGCCGCTCGGCCGGGTACTCGGCGTCGAGCGGGACGTAGGCGGCTCCGGCCTTGAGGATGCCGAGCAGGGCCACGAGCAGCCGCTCCGAGCGGCTCGCCCGTACGGCCACGAGCGCGCCCTTGCCGATGCCCTTGCCGTGGAGGCGGGCCGCGAGCCGCGCCGCGTCGGCGTCCAGCTCCGCGTAGGTCAGCCGCCGGTCCGCGTGGACGACGGCGACGGCGTCGGGGGTGCGGGCGGCGTGCTCGGCGATCAGCTCGGGGACGGTGCGGGCCGGGTACGCGCGGGTGGTGTCGTTCCAGCCGGTCAGCAGCCGCTCGCGTTCGTCCCCGGCGAGCAGCGGCAGCTCGGCCAGCGGGGTGGCGGGGGCGGCCGCGGCGCAGGCGAGCACGGCGCGCCAGTGCCGGCCGACGCTTTCGGCGCCCTCGCGGGTCATGGCGTCCGGCGGGTACTGGATCATCACGTCGAACCCGTCGGCGCAGTCGGTCAGTTCGACGCGGAGGGCGTTGCGGGCGGTGTTGTTGGAGATCTGCCACTCCACGGACGCCGTCAGGCCGCCGAAGCGGGGCGCGGGGCCCATCCGGCGGTAGGACATCGTCACGGGCGCGAGCGCGACGCCCGGCCGGAATCGGGCCCCGGTCCGTCCGAGGGGGACCTCGCGCACCTGGTAGAGCTCGCGGAGTCCGGCCCGTACGGCGCGGGCGAAGTCCTCGAAGGGCGTGCCGGACTCGGGTGCGGAGACGAAGGGCAGTTCGTTGACGTGCACGCCGATGTGGCGCTGCTGTCCGGGGGTGCGGGTGCCGAGATCGAGGGCCGTGACGGGCGCCTTGTTGCCGTAGCGGAAGAGGACGGCGTGGAAGGCGGCGGTGAGGAGTTCGAAGCGGCTCACGCCGATGCGCTCGGCGAGCGGCCGGAGCTCGGCGTGGAGTGCGTCGGGGAGGCGGAACTCCACCGTCGCTCCGTCGCTCACTCCCTGGGCGGGCTTCTCCAGGCCGGGGAGCACGATGTCGTCGTCGCCGACGGGATGGTGCGCCCAGTACGCGCGCGCGGCGGGCAGCTTGGCGGCGATCCGCTGCTCCTCGGCGCCGGCCGGCTCCTCCGGCTCGGGGACGGGCGGGGCGGGTTCGCCGGTCTCGGCCCCGGCCCCGGTCTCGGTCTCGTAGCGCGCCGCGAGGTCGGTCACGAACGTCTCCATCGACAGGCCGTCGAAGACGATGTGATGGACGTTCAGGAGCAGCCGGTGCGCGCGGGGGCCGATGACCTGGAGCACGGGCCGGAACAGCGGGCCGCGGGCGAGGTCGAAGGGCTCGGCCGTGTGCGCGCGCACGACGTCCGGCCGCTCCGGCTCGACGGCGAGTTCCGGCGGCGGGACGGGCGCCGGTACGAGGTGGGGCACGCCGGCCCGGTCCTGGACGGCACAGCCGAGCTGCCGGTGCGTGCGCACGACGGCGGCGCACGCGCGGCGCAGGGCCGCGATGTCGAGGTCGCCGTCGAGGCGGACGGTGAACGCGATGTTGTGCACGGCCCCGCAGTCCGCCAGTGACTCGTTGAACCAGATCCCGCTCTGCGCGGCGGACGCGGGGCGCGCGGGGCGGCCGGTGTGTTCCGGGGGTCGCGGACTTGCTGGAGCTTCGTTCATCGAACACGTCCTGGGGCCGTCGTGGTGGTCGGTGGTGAGCTCTTGTGCTGCGGCCTTGTGGGGTCCCACGTCTGCGAGGCGCACTCAATCTGCCTCATTGCGATCGGAATCCGCAACGTTTAGCCACGGCGTTCCCGGGTTCGGGGTGCGTAATGCGCGGCCATCGCCGAAACCGAAGCAGGGCGGCGGCAGAAGCGGAACCATCGACCATTGACACACTCAGCGGACCTGATCGATCATCCCTGGGTGACCAAGCGGCCACCACAGCACTCGAACCGGGCGCCGTGTCCGTAGCGATATCTGTCCGGCAGCACGGAAAGTTGGTGCGCATCATGGGCACTTGCGGCGCCGGCCGGACCGGCGGCGGCCGACGGCCGAAAGCGACCACGGGGGCCCCGGAGGCGGTCATGCGTTAGCGGAAGCATCGCGAGCAGAGCCACGAATCCGGAATACCGCAGCCGCGAGGGAAACCGTGAGGGAAACAGAAGCCCGCCGTGAGCAGAACGACATCTCCGAGTAATCCCCGCCGACTCCGGTGCGCCCGCGCGGCGTACGCCCCGGCCCCGGCTCGTACCCGGCGCAGGGCCGTACGGGCCGGTGCGGCGTGCCGCGCGGCGCGGGGCCGATGCCGCGGCCCCGGCGGACCGCCGGCCGGCGCCGCGCGGACGTCGGCGGTTACGGGACTCGGCATTCCGGCGAACTCCG
>NZ_JBHVHQ010000439.1:0-6896 GCF_042800135.1 Streptomyces sp. NPDC057654
CCACCGTCCCGCCCATCGCTACAGGCGCTGTGGGCCCGCAGGGTCCGAGACGCGCCCGCAGCCGAAGAGCTCAGAACGGCCACTTCGCGGTAGCAGCCAGCGGCGCAGCGCAGCGGAGCCAGCCTGAACCCCAGCCACGAACGCCGCCGCAGGCAGCGAACCGGCAGCTGCCCCGCCCCCTCCCTCCCGCTGCCGGCGCTCTGGACCCGGAGGGTCCGAGACGAAACCCGCACTCACCCACGCCGAATACCGCCCCACCTGCCAGCCGCCCGCGACACCAACCCACACCCCGGCGATAGACAGCGAACCCGCCCCAACCCCAACCCCAGCCCCGTCGCCGCTCGCGCTGTGGACCCGCAGGGGACCGATGCTTCGTCTGTAGCGCCAGGTTCGAGGTGATCTACGCCGAGCCGGGTATCCCTGTTCTGGGGCGCAACCTCGACCGCCACCGCATCATGACCGGATGCCCGGCCTGCGGCAGAGACTTCGGCAGTTCCCGGCTCGGTGGCCTTGCGCTCATGCAGTTGTCCTGACCAAGACGATCGGGGTTTACGGGCTACGGGCTACGGCCGGCTGCTGGAGCGGGCGTTCGTCGCCCCGGTCGTGGAAGCGCAGGTGTCCGGTTGGCCCCGCGCGGTGAGCCCCAAGCGCCTGGCCCGAGTCGCCGCCCGCGAGCAAGCTGCCCTGCCGGTCAGCACCGCCGCTCAGGAAGCGCCGGCTCGTAGCGTCGAGGTGACCAAGGCCGAGAGCAAAGCCGCGGCCAAGCGCCGCCGCACAGCCGAGGACGAGCAACGCCGCGCCCACTCCCGAGCCAAGGCCAGGGCCCGCCACCGCGGCCGCTGACCTCGTTATGTGTATAGGTCCCCGACACCGCTCGGTGTCTTTGGAACCGGAACCGCCTGCGTACGCTCGGCTCCGTGCCCCGTAATCCGAAGAAACCCCGCCGGCTGGTCGTCGAGGGACGCGTGTATCTGTGGACGCTGCGTCACAGTCACCGCGTGCTGGACGGCGGCCGGGTCGCCGACTGCCGCGAGACCCTCACGCTGTACCCGCAGCCGGCCGGTTCCGGCGGTCCGTTGTGCATCGTCTTCGCCGAGGGGCCGGGCAGGTACGTTCCGGGCGGGTTCCCCTTGGGGTCCGGGGACGTGGGGTACGTCCGGGGCGGCTCCCTGAACCTGCACGAACCGGGAGCCGTCCGCGCCCTGCTCGACGCGGCGGTGGGCCGCGGGTGGCAGCCGGGGAAGTGGCGGCGGGCGGTGGAGGTCGACGGTTGGTCTCTGCTGGAGTTGGCCGGAGGGGCGGTCCCGTAGGGCCGCAGTGAGTTCGGGGCGTACCGCCGTCGCGAAGGGATGCTCAGGCAGTCACTGCGGGCGCCACGGGCCCATGCGGATCAAGTCGTCCGCCGGGTCGTTCACCGGCTGCGGGGTACCCGTGAGGTCCATGACGAAGAGGGGGAGGACGAGTTCGTCGGCGCGTTGGCGTGCTTCGCGGCCGTAGCCGGCCAGGGAGAAGAAGACGCTGAGGGCCGAGTCGCCCATGCCGTTGAGCCACAGGCATTCGACGGCGCGCAGGCCGGTGGGGTGAGTGGTCGGGTCGATCTGGGCGATGATGCCGGGGCCGCGCAGGTCCACCCCGGATATCGCGCGGTCCTGTGACTGCCTGATGCCCGTGAAGCCCAGCCACTTCAGGTACTGGGCGGCGGCCGTCACCGCGTCCCGTGCCGTACGGATGGTGACCGGGTGGAACGCGGGCCGCAGTACCGCCGAGGTGGGGGATTGGCCCCGGCCGGGGACGGACGCGCGGCCGTCACCGTGGCAGGCGAGGTCCGGCGGCGAGGTGACGGGCAGTCGGACGACCGCGCCGCAGGCGCAGCCCAACTCCGGTGCGGGCCAGGAGTCCTGGCGGTCGCAGGACGGGCACCGCACCGTCACCCATGATTCCTGCCAGGTGCGATGTTCCAGCAACTCCGGTATGCAGCCGGGCAGTACGGGCAGAGTGAGCGGGGCTCCGCACGCGCAGGGGAAGGTCGGCGGGGTGAAACAGTGCTCGCGGCGGCACGCCGGGCAGCGTACCGGCACGCTCTCTGCCATGTTCGGCTCCTGCGCGGTCCGTAGGGGAGGTTCTGTCCATCGTCCATGATGCGCGACGAGTTGGGGACGGAAACTCCGGTTCGGCGGCGGGGACCGGAGCCGGGGGACCGGAGCGGGGACCGGAGCGGGGACCGGAGTGGGGGTCGGAATGGGGATCGGGCGTATCAGCTGGGCGCGGGTTGCGCGGTCCGTGCGTCGTACGTGCCCCAGCCCCGTTCCAGCAGGTCGAATACCGTGGTCAGCGCCCGCTGCGGATCGGAGTCCTCCGAGGCGAGCAGCACCGCCTGCAAGGTGAACCGCGCCATCGTGCGCGAGGTGACGTCGGCCTCCGAGTCCCCGGCCGCCTCACTGATGGCGCGGGCCAGCACCTCCTCGTGGCGCCCCCACATCCGCCGGAAGTGCTCCCCCAGCACGGGAGTCGACCCGATCAGCGTCCTGAACTGCCGGTACTCCGGCCCGTTCGCTGGGTCCAGGGGGCCCGCCGTCCGCAGGTGGGCACGGAGGGCGGCCAGGACCGTCTGGCCCGCCGGCCGGTCGCGCACCGCCGAGACCAGCGCCTCCTCCTGGTCGGCGTCGAGGTCGAAGACCAGGGCCTCTTTGCCCGAGAAGTGTTTGAAGAGCGTGGTCACCGAGACGTCGGCGGCCTCCGCCACCTCCGCGACGGTCACCTGGTCGTAGCCCCGTTCGGAGAACAGCCGCAGGGCCGCGTCGGCCAGGGCCCTGCGGGTCTGGGCCTTCTTGCGCTCGCGGCGTCCGGGTCCGGTCGGCTGGGTCATGGCATCCACGGTACCGCATGGGTGCAGCCATTCAATAAGTTGAGTGATTGCACTTATTTAGTGACTGTGCTTTTCTGGGGCGGCCGCCGCGAACGGGTCGTCACCGCCTCGCGGGGCCCTTACGGAAACGGAGCCGTCATGAACCAGAAATCCGTCCTCATCTCCGGCGCGAGCATCGCCGGCCCCGCCCTCGCCCTCTGGCTGCACCGCTATGGCTTCCGCACCACCCTCGTGGAGCTCGCCCCCGACCTGCGCGACGGCGGCCACGCCATCGACTTCCGCGGCGCGGGGATGGACGTCCTGAAGCGGATGGGCCTCTTCGAGGCCGTGCGCGAGCACGACACCGCCATGAAGGGCATGACAGTGGTCAACGGCGAGGGCGAGACCCTCGCCACGCTGCCGGCCGAGTTCATGTCCGGTGAACTCGAAGTGCTGCGGGGGGACTTGACGCGCGTGCTGTACGAGACGACCCGACGCGACGCCGAATACGTCTTCGGGGACTCCATCACCTCCATGGTCCAGAGCGCGGACGGAGTGCACGTCGAATTCGAGAAGGGCGAGCCCCGCACCTTCGACCTCGTAGTGGGCGCCGACGGCGCCCACTCCAACGTCCGCCGCCTCGTCTTCGGCCCGGAGTCGGAGTACGCCCACGACCTCGGCCTCCGCAGCGCGGTCTTCCGTGCGCCCAACTATCTGGACCTCGACCACCGCGGGGTGCTCTGCCGCCTCGGCGACAAGGCCGCGATGATCTTCAGCGCCCGCAACAACACCGAAGCCCTCGCGGGCCTCTTCTGCACCGCCCCGCCGACGGACGTCGACCGGCGCGACATCGCCGCGCAGAAGCGCTTCCTCGCGGAGCGGTTCGCGGGCGAGGGGTGGGAGATACCGCGGCTGCTCGACCTCATGGAGAACGCCGACGACTTCTTCTTCGACGGCATCAACCAGATCCGGATGGACACCTGGTCGCGCGGGCGCGTCGTCCTCCTCGGCGACGCCGCCTACTGCGCCGCCCCGACCTCCGGCATGGGGACGTCACAGGCGCTGGTCGGCGCGTACGTCCTCGCCGGGGAACTCGCGGCCGCGGCGGGCGACCATGAAACGGCCTACGCCGCCTTCGAGAAGGAGATGCGCGACTACGTCGACCAGAACCAGGTCCTCGGCCGCCGCTTGGCCGAATCCTTCTTCCCGGAAGAAGGGGACTCCCCGGAAGAAGAAGAGGACGGCGACGGGCCGGGACTCTACGCGATGGACGAAGCGCCGGTCTCGACAATTGACTTGAAGGAGTATCAGGTCTGAGCGGACGGCCCTTCCTGAGGCCGATCGGTCGCGGCCGACGCGCCGGCGCCCTGACGGAGGAAGTCGGTGCTGTCGGCCCACTGGTCCACACCGCCCGTCAGCGGCCGGTCCCGCAGCCTAGGGTCCGTGACCGTACGCGCCAGCGCCTGCGCGAAGCGCTCGGCGTGCAGGACCAGGAACGGGCGGGAGTGGTACGGACGCGGCCTCGGGTCCACCGGGGCGCTGAGCAGCCCCGACGCGTTCTGGAGCTCGGCGACGGTCTCGTACGCACGGGTCAGATGGCGCTCCCGCTCCGGGTAGTCCGTCGCCGCCAGCGCCCCGCGCAGTGTCGGCGTGAGCGTCTCGGCCGCCGCCAACCGCTGGAACGCGCTGCCGAGCCACTTGCCGTACGGGGCGTAGCGACGCTCCAGCAGCAGGCACAGCTTCATCAGGTCCCGCACCAGCCGCCCGGCCACGACCGCCGAACCGAGGTCGTCGCCGACCTCCGCGCAGCGCCCCATGAACGCCTCCTCCTGCGAGATCCGCTGCCACTGGCAGGCCAGGAGGTAACGCCACACCTGCTCCGGATACCAGGCCAGCGCGCGCCGCGCGGCGGTGAGTGAGCCGGTCGCGTCGTGGAACACCGCGCCGCCGGTGGTCTCCGCCAGCCGCTGCTGCGGCATCGCCAGCCATGCGTCGGTGCTGGGCTCCGTATAGGCGGAGCCCAGCCCGGCGCGCAGCCCGAGCTGTGCGCCGAGCCACGCGTCCAGCTCGTGCACGGACACCCGGTGGTTGACGGGCCCGTCGGTCGGCCGCATCCGGCCGACGGGGTCCAGCGGATCGTCGCCCTCCTGGAAGTGGGTGGGCCAGCCGAGCACCCGCTTCGGCAGCCGCTCCGACAGGAGGCGGTGGATGTCCGCGCCGTGCCGGGCACGGTCGTCCGGGCCGAGGAACAGCTCCAGCCGCGGACCCCACTCGTGGTCCGCGGACCTCGGCGTGTCGAAGCCCAGCACCTCCGAGCCGCCGCCGACCCGCGCGGCGGCGTACCGCAGCCCCGGATACGCGGCGTCGAGCAGCGGCCGCACCGCCTCCACGTACAGCACGCGCGACAGCTCGATGCCGGGTACGAATTCGGGTACGGGGCCGGGTGCGGACGGAGCGTCGGGGGGCGTCATGACGGCGACCGTGCCGGACGGCAGCGCGCCGGGGCAACCGGATTTCGCTCCCTGCCCGAGGCGGGGGCCCGCGAACCTTTCCTTACGCCGCCCGAAGTAGGCCGCTCCCTACACTGGTTACCACAGGAGCGGTTCGATTCGATGTAGATACAGATGCGGGTACAGACGCGGGTACAGGAGTGGACACAGTGCGATTGAGGGTCGAGTTCACGACCGAGCCCTTCGACCTCGACGAGCCTCCGCAGCACGCGGTGATAGCTCGCGAGGTCGTGCAGTCCGCGGCGCTGGACGCGGTGGACGTCGGCCCGTTCGGCAACACCGCCGAGGGGACGGCGGACACGGTGCTGACCACGGTGGACTCGATGCTGCGCGAGTCGCTGGCGGCGGGCGCCACCCGGGTGTCCTTGCAGGTCAACGTCGTGGCGGAGACTTCTGTGGCGGAGAACGCCGCAGCGGAGGGTGACGCATGACGGGCGGGGCCGGGACGACCGGTGACCCTCCGCCGCCCGGCGACCACCCGTTCCTGCTGGCGATCAAGCCGCTCGTCGACGCCATGGGCGGCGACCTCGTCACCCCGGGCCGGGCGAGCGGCGACGACGTCGTGCTCTCCTGGGAGGGCCGCGACGTGGTGGCCGTACGCCTGCCGCACCTCTCCGACTCGCTCGATCACATACTGGCCGAGCTGGAGCGGCGGCACGGCATGCCGCTGCCGGAGCTGGACCGCAAGACCAAGCAGTCGGTCGTACGGGTCCTGGAGCAGCGCGGCGCGTTCTCCGTGCGCCACGGCGTGGAAACGGTGGCGACCGCCCTCGGCGTCAGCCGCTTCACCGTCTACAACTATCTGAACAGGGAGAACGCCGCCAAGGCTCCGAGCCCCACCCGAGCTCCGACCGACAAGAGCGCCGACCCCGAGCCCAAGCCCGAGCAGGGCTAGCGGCAGACCGCCGCCCGCTCCTCCGCGCGCAGGCGCAGATGGAGCGCTACCCAGCTACGGTACGGGCGCCAGGTCCCGGCGACCGCAGTGAGCCACGCGGTGTCGCCGGAAGCCGCGGCGTCGCGGCCGTACGCGGCGGCCATGGCCTGGTGCAGGCGGATTTCGTGGAAGGGAAAGATGTCGGGGTGCCCGACGCCCCGGACCAGGATGAGTTCGGCGGAGAACGGCCCGATGCCCGGCAGCTCCCGGAGGTCGGTCAGCGCGAACTCCGCTGGCTGCTCACGAAGTTGACTGGCGTTCAGACGGTCGTCGAGCGCCGCGTCGGCGATGGCGCGCAGCCGCTCCGTCTTCACTTCGGGCAGCCCCGCGATGCGGTCGAGGCGGCGCAGCGCCGACGGAACGGGGAAGGCGTGCAGCCGATGGCCGGCGACGTCGACGGCCTGCCCGTACTCCTGGGCGATGCGGGCCTTGACGCGGGCGCCCTGGTCCATGCGGAGGCGGTTGCCGATGACCGTCCAGGCGGCGGCCTCGTACGGAGAGTGGAACAGTACGGGCCGCAGGCCGGGGAACTCGGCCTGGAGCCCGGCGACGACCGGGTCGGCGTCGGCGAGCGCGCGGAAGCCGGTGGCGTCGTCGTCTAGGGAGA
>NZ_JBHVHQ010000440.1:0-6877 GCF_042800135.1 Streptomyces sp. NPDC057654
CCACCGTGCCAGTGATCCTCGCCGCCGCCCTCGCCGCAGGCGCGCTCAGCGCCTGCGGCGCGGGGTCCGCGTCCCATCCGGACACCGTGAAGGTCGCCTACCAGCGGAACACGAACAGCAAGGTCCGGTACACCGACGACTATCTGGCCATGGTGAAGAAGGAGTTCGAGAAGACCCACCAGGGCAAGAAGGTCCAGCTCATCCCCATCCAGGCGTCCGAGAACGACTACTACGCCAAGATCCAGCAGATGATGCGGTCCCCGAAGACCTCGCCGGACCTCGTATACGAGGACACCTTCCTCATCAACTCCGACATCAAGAGCGGTTATCTGCGCCCGCTCGACGACAAGTTGAACAACTGGGCGGACTGGAAGCGGTTCGCACCGGCCGCCAAGGCCGCCACCAAGGCCGAGGACGGCAGGACGTACGGCGTGCAGGACGGCACCGACACCCGTGCCCTCTGGTACAACAAGGAGATATTCGCCAAGGCCGGACTGCCCGCGAGATGGCAGCCGAAGACCTGGCAGGACGTCCTCGACGCCGCCCGTACGATCAAGCGCAAGGTCCCCGGCGTCACCCCGCTCAACGTCTATACGGGCAAGGGCGCGGGCGAGGCGTCCGTGATGCAGACCTTCGAGATGCTGCTGTACGGCACGGGCAAGGACCCCCTCTACGACCCGGCGTCGAAGAAGTGGGTCACCGGCAGCAAGGGGTTCCGGGACTCGCTGGACTTCGTGCGGAGCGTCTACGCCGAGAAGCTCGGGCCCGAGCTCTCCGACGCCCTCGACCCGAACGTCGCCGTGCGCAACGTCAGCGAGTGGCTGCCGGCCGGCAAGGTCGCCATCGGCCTCGACGGTTCCTGGCTCGGCGAGTACTGGCTCCCCACCGGCGGCAAGCCCTGGCCGCAGTGGTCGAAGGTGATGGCCCAGACGCCGTTCCCCACCCAGCACGGGCAGGCCCCCGGCAAGGTCAGCCTCTCCGGCGGCTGGGCCTGGTCCATCCCCGCCAAGTCCCGCAACGCCGACCTCGCCTGGCAGGTCATCGAGACCCTCCAGTCCAAGCGGAACGCCGTCGAGTGGGACATCCGCGGCGCGCAGATCGCCGTCCGCGACGACGTCGCCGCCGACGCGAAATATCTGAAGTCCATGCCCGGCATAGACTTCTTCACCTCCCTCGTGAAGTACAGCCACTTCCGGCCCGCGCTGCCCGTCTACCCCAGGGTCTCCGCCGCGATCGGCGAGCAGATGGAGAACGTCACCACCGGCGACTCCTCGGTCTCCGAGGCCGCCAAGGCGTACGACGAGCAGGTCTCTTCGATCACCGACGGTGCTGTGGTGAGCAAGCCTTGACGAGCGCGCTCTCCACAACCCGGACCCGCGGACCCCGTCGCCGCCTGCGCTGGCTGCGCTGGTTGCCCGTGGCTCCCGCCACCCTCCTCCTGCTGCTCTTCCTCGGCGGGCCCATCGCCTACTGCGTCTACATCGCCTTCACCGACATGCAGCTCACCGGCTCCTCGTCGACGCAGTTCGTGGGCCTGGACAACTTCCGGCGGGCCTTCACGGACGACAAGTTCATCAACGCCGTCGTCCTGACCCTCGTCTTCACCGTGCTCTCCTCGATCGTCGGCCAGAACACCCTGGGCCTGGCGCTGGCCGCCCTGATGCGGCGCGCCTCGCGGCCCGTACGGACGCTGACCGGGGCGATCGTCATCGCCGCCTGGGTGCTGCCGGAGATCGTCGCGGGATTTCTGCTCTACGCCTTCTTCAATCAGCGCGGCACCCTGAACGACATTCTGGAATGGCTCCATCTGCCGTCCCAGAACTGGCTGTTCACGCTGCCCATCCTCGCGGTGTCGTTCGCCAACGTATGGCGCGGCACCGCGTTCTCGATGCTCGTCTATTCCGCCGCGCTCTCCGATATCCCGCAGGAGGTCACCGAGGCGGCGGAGGTGGACGGCGCGAGCGGCTGGCAGCGGCTGTGGCGCGTCACGCTGCCGATGATCCGCCGCTCCATCGCCACCAACCTGATGCTCAACACGCTCCAGACGCTGTCCGTCTTCGGCCTGATCTGGGCGATGACGCGCGGCGGTCCCGGTACGCGCAGCCAGACGCTCCCCGTCTTCATGTACGACCAGGCGTTCCTGAAGGCGCTCCTCGGTTACGGCACGGCGGTGGCGCTGCTTCTGCTCCTGGTGGGGGCGCTGTTCTCGATGGTGTATCTGCGGCTGCTGCGCGAGGAGGTCTGACGTGCCGACTCGCCGGACCCTTCCGACACCTCCCAAGCTGCGGCGCGCCACCCGGCAGCGGCTGGCCGCCGATGCCGCGCTGCTGGTCGCCGCCATCGCCTTCGCCGTACCGCTCGCCTGGCTGGTGCTGTCCTCCCTCGACGAACACGCCTCGCTCGACGTCTCCGTGCCCTCGAAGCCCACGCTCGCCAACTTCGACGCTCTCATGGACCCGGAGATCACCTACCGGCCCATGCTCAACAGCCTCCTGCTGTGCGGCGGCGGCACGGCCCTGACCATCGTCTGCGCCACGCTCGCCGCCTATCCCCTCTCGCGGTTCCGCTCCCGCTTCAAGCGCCCGTACCTCATGGCGGTGCTGTTCACGACCTGTCTGCCGATCACCGCGGTGATGGTCCCGGTGTACGGGCTCTTCGTGCAGATCAACCTCATCGACTCGCTGACCGGCACGGCGCTCTTCCTCGCCGCGACGCAGCTGCCGTTCGCCATCTGGCTGATGAAGAACTTCATGGACTCCATCCCCGTCAGCCTGGAGGAGGCCGCCTGGACCGACGGCGCGAACCCGATGCAGGCGCTGGTCCGCGTGGTCCTGCCGCTCATGGGGCCGGGCGTGGCGGTCGTGACCGTCTACAGCTTCATCATGATGTGGGGGAATTTCTTCGTCCCCTTCATGCTGCTGCTCACTCCGGACCAACTCCCTGCGTCCGTCAGCATCTTCACCTTCTTCGGCTACCGCGGCGAGGTGGCGTACGGGCAGCTCGCCGCCTTCTCGATCCTCTACTCGACGCCCGTGATCCTGCTGTACGTCCTGATCGCCCGGCGCCTCGGCGGCGGCTTCGCGCTGGGCGGCGCGGTGAAGGGGTGAGCGCCTCGCGCACCTGATCCCGTTCGGCCGGAAGTCGGACGGGCGTCCATCCTGAGTACGACGTACGGGCCCGGCATCGGCCATTTGGCCGGTGCCGAGGTCGGGCCGTGCGGCTGAGGTGGGGAGGGGGTCCGGTGTTCAAAGATGGGAGAGCACCCATTCCCCGCTCTCCCAGGAGACCTTGTGTCCCGTTCCGCCCCTTTCCCCACGTCGACCGCCGTCCCCGGAGCCGCCGGCTCCGCCGTCGCCGCGCGGGCGACCGAGCTGAGCAAGGTGTACGGGCAGGGAGAGACCCAGGTGGTCGCGCTGGACGCGGTGTCCGTGGAGTTCCGGCGCGCGGAGTTCACCGCGATCATGGGGCCGTCCGGTTCCGGCAAGTCCACGCTCATGCACTGCATGGCGGGGCTCGACTCCTTCTCGTCCGGTTCGGCGCGGATCGGCGACGTCGAGCTGGCGTCGCTGGGCGACCGGGAGCTGACGCGGCTGCGCCGGGACCGGATCGGCTTCGTCTTCCAGGCGTTCAACCTGCTGCCGACGCTCAACGCGATCGAGAACATCACCCTGCCGATGGACATCGCGGGCCGCGCCCCCGACCGGGCCTGGCTGGAGCAGATCGTCTCGACGATGGGCCTGTCCGCGCGGCTGACGCACCGGCCGTCACAGCTCTCCGGCGGCCAGCAGCAGCGCGTGGCCGTGGCCCGCGCACTCGCCTCCCAGCCGGAGATCATCTTCGCGGACGAGCCGACCGGCAACCTGGACTCCCGCTCGGGCGCGGAACTCCTGGGCTTCCTCCAGGAGTCGGTGCCGGCGCTCCAGCAGACGGTCGTGATGGTGACGCACGACGCGGTCGCCGCCTCGTACGCGGACCGCGTGATCTTCCTGGCCGACGGCCGGATCGTGGACGAGCTGCGCGCGCCGACCGCCGACGCGGTCCTCGACCGTATGAAGGCGTTCGACTCCAAGGGCCGTACGAACTGAGGAACCCCCGCCCGCCGCTCACCGCCGGTCTCCGGCGCTTCCCGTCCCCCGCATTCCAGGACTGACACACGTGCTTCGCACCGCTCTGCGCAACGTACTCGCGCACAAAGCCCGGCTGGTGATGACCGCTCTCGCGATCATCCTCGGCACCGCCTTCGTCTCCGGCACGCTGATCTTCGGCGACACCACCGCCAACGCCTACAGCAACGTCTCCGCCAAGAACTACAAGGGCATCGCCACCCTGGTGACCGCCGACGAGGGGATGCGCTCCCCCGGCGACCGGCACAAGACCGCGCTGGACGAACGGCTGGCGGAGAAGATACGGGCGCTGCCGGGCGTCGCGTCGGTGCGGGCGATCGCCTCGGGCTACGCCACGATCGCCGACAAGAAGCAGCGGCCCCTGGGCGACGACTGGGGTTCGCTCGGCGCGAGCTTCACGCCGGGCAAGGACGGCAAGGACGCCCGTTACCCGCTCGCCAAGGGCCGCGCGCCCGCGTCCTCCGGCGAGATCGCGCTGAACTCGGGCGCCGTCTCCGACGCCGGGTTCAAGCTCGGTGACGAGATCCGGTTCGCGGTGGACGGTCCGGTGATGACCAAGAAGCTGGTCGGCGTCGTGGACACGGACGACCCGCGGGTGACGACGGGCGGCACGCTGGCGCTGTTCGACACCGCCACCGCGCAGTACCTGTTCGCCTCCCCCGGCTCGTACAGCGACTTCGAGGTGGGTGCGGAGCCCGGTGTCGACGACCGCGAGCTGACGGAGCGGATCGAGCGTCTGCTGCCGGAGGACTCCGAGGGCGGAGCCACCGCGAAGAGCGGTTCGGAGCTGGCCGCCACCCAGGCCGACGAGATCACCATGACGAACCGGTCGCTGACCAAGTCGCTGATGGTCTTCGCGGGCATCGCGCTGTTCGTCGGCGCGTTCATCGTCGCCAACACCTTCACCATGCTGATCTCGCAGCGCCGCCGGGAGACCGCGCTGCTGCGGGCGGTGGGCGCGTCCCGCCGCCAGGTGGTGCGCTCCGTGCTGGCCGAGGCGGCGGTGCTGGGGCTGCTGGCCTCGGCGGCCGGGTTCGTGCTGGGCATCGGCGTCGCGCTCGGGCTGCGCCCGCTGCTCAACTCGACGGGCTCGCGCCTCCCCGACGGCCCGCTGATCGTCGAGCCGTCCTCGGCCGGTTACGCGCTCGTGATCGGCGTGGCCGTGACCGTGCTCTCCGCGTGGCTGCCCGCGCGGCGTGCGGCGCGGGTCGCGCCGGTGGAGGCGCTGTCCGAGATCGACCAGGCGCCCGCGCAGCGGAGCCTGGTGGTCCGCGGCGTGATCGGCGCGGTGCTCGCCGTCGCGGGCGTGGCGGCCATGCTGTACGTGGCCACCCAGTCGACCAGCGAGGGCATCGACGCCGGCATGGCGGGCTCGGCGCTCGTCCTGGCGGGCGCGGCCGTCCTCGCCCCGCAGCTGTCGCGCCCGATGATCACGTTCGCCGGGAAGGCGCTGGCCCGGATGTTCCCGGCCAGCGGCCGTCTCGCGACCCGCAACGCGCTGCGCAACCCGCGCCGCACCGCCGCGACGGCCTCCGCGCTGATGATCGGCCTCACGCTGATCACCGGTCTGACGGTGCTGGGCCACTCGGCGACGCTGGGCGTCGGCCGGATGATGGAGAAGCAGGGTCTGAAGGCCGACTACCAGGTGACCTCGGAGGGCGGTCGCGGCCTCGGGAAGGACGCCGCGCACCGGCTGGCCGGCGTGCCGGGCGTCGCCGCGGCCGTGCCGCTGCGCACCGTCAGCACCGAGGTGGGCGGGGCCAGTCTGGGCTCGCTGATCGGTACGGACGTCGGGGCCGTCCCGAAGGTGGCCAACGTGCGCTTCCTCAGCGGGTCGGCGCAGGCCGTGCAGGCCGGGGGCGCGATCGCCGTCTCTGAGAAGACCGCGCGGGAGCACCATCTGCGGCTCGGCCAGAGCCTCAAGATCACGTTCCCCGGCGCGCAGGCCGAGGCGGAGGGGAAGGCGGAGAAGGAGGCGGAGGACGCGAAGAAGAAGGGCCAGAAGGCGAAGGGCCGGAAGAAGAGCGCCAAGGGGCCGAGCCAGCAGGACGTCCCGTACAAGATCGCCGGTATCTACACCGACAACGAGGTGGTCCCCGACGCGCTCACCTCGCTGGCGGCCATCGGCGGCCACACGGACTCGCAGACCGATGCCGTCGAGCGGATCCTCATCCACGCGGAGCCGGGCAAGGCGGGCGGGCTGGAGGACAAGCTCCGCTCGGCGCTCGGCAGCAACCCGCTGGTGAAGGTGAAGGGCCAGTCCGTTCTGCAAGAGGAGCGCACCGGATCGATCGGCGACATCCTGAACATGACGTACGGGCTGCTGGGCATGGCCCTGGTCATCGCGGTGGTCGGCGTCGTGAACACGCTCGCCATGTCGGTCTTCGAGCGCACCCGTGAGATCGGCATGCTGCGGGCGATCGGGCTGGCGCGCCGCGACGTGAAGCAGATGGTGCGGCTGGAGTCGGTGATGATCTGCGTGTTCGGCGCGGTGCTGGGGATCGTGGTGGGCGTCTTCCTGGCCTGGTCGGGCGGCCATCTGGTGCGGACCTCGTTCCCGGCGTACCAGTTCGGCCTGCCGTGGGCGCGGATCGCCCTGTTCCTGCTGATCGCCCTGGTCGTGGGCGTGCTGGCGGCGGTGTGGCCGGCGCGCCGCGCGGGCCGGCTGAGCCCGCTGGAGTCGATCGGCGCGCAGTAGCGCCCCCGCGGGCAAACGAAACGGCGGTGGGCCGCCCTCTCACAGAGAGGTGGCG
>NZ_JBHVHQ010000441.1:0-6877 GCF_042800135.1 Streptomyces sp. NPDC057654
CTCGCGGACCGGACGCGGCCGGCTGCTCGTACGGCGGAGGTGGGTGCTGCGCGGGTGCGTGCCGCGGCTCGACGTGCTGACGGCCTGGTGAGCGCCGTCTTCGGGCTGCACGGCTGGACGGCGGGCGGAGTGCGGCACGGGGTCGGCACGAATGCCTTCGGCCGCTGTTCAGCGGTGCCGTATGTGTCGGGGCCGACGGGCCCCGAGGGCGAGGCCGTGTATGTGACGGCCGTTCTGCTCGGTGAATACGACAGCGGCCTCGCGCTCGACGAGGTATTTCCACACGGGATTTCCGTGCGGGTCTACGACCTCACGGTGCGCCTCCGAGCAGCGCCCGGCGAGCGTCAATTGCTGATCCGGCCGGGCGCTGCGCGGCCCGTCGTCATCGGGGGGTGTTCTTGACCGGAAGTTCCTTGGTCGCGCCCGCGATGTAGTAGTCCTTGGGCGCGGAGAAGAGGACGAAATCGTGGTCGTCCTTGCCGATTTTGGCGCGGACGGTGAAATCGCCGTTCGCGTCGGCGGTGGTCTGGGCGTTGGTCTCGGTCTCGTAGTACGTGCGCAGCAGGACGCGGGTGCCCTTGACCGGTCCGTGCCCGGCAGGCCAGGCGACCTTGCCGGTGACGGTGAGGGTGTCGCCGGGATGCACCTTGGTCTTGTCGACCTTGTAGCTGAGGGTGCCGGCGACCGGCTGGACGGACACCGAGGTGTCGGCGAAGAAGAAGTGCCCGTCGTCGGGGTCGCCGGGGTCGTACGACGCCCGGAACTCCACCTCGTGGCTGGGGGCCAGGAACTTGCTCGCCTTCTTCTCCCAGCGGTCCGCCTGCACGCCGCGGAGCGCGAACCGGCCCTCGGCGTCGGTGTGGAGGGTTCCCAGGCTGCGGGTTTCCCGCTCGGTGGGGTCGATGGGGTCGCCCCACGGGTTCCAGGTGTCGAAGGTGACGTTCTCGCTGAGCTGGACCGGTACGTCGGCGGCGGGGGCGCCGTCGGCGCGGGTCACCGTTCCGGTGAGGTCGACGGTGCGGTGCGTGAAGTCGGTCGTCGCGGCGCTGCTGGAGAGGGTGACTTTGAAGGTGTCCTCCGGCTCGGCGGCTGTGTCGGCCGCGTGGGCGGCCGGTATGCCGATGGCGGTGGTGGCCATGGCGAGGGCGACGGCCGTGGTGAGGCGGGCGAGGGGGATGCGCGTATTCACATGGACTCCGCTGGTGTCGTCGATGGGTCGTCGGTCGGCCGGTCGTCGGTCGATCGCCGGTCGGTCGCCGGTCGGTCGGTCGCCGGTGGTTCCGGCACTCGCTTCGACGTGCGGAGTGACAGGCGTGGTTGTAGGGACCGCGGAGAGTGCATGGGCTGTTCAACGGCTGGTCGTCTGCCGGCCTTCTGCGACGAGAGCCGCGTTCTGGCTCACGGCGGCGGTCCCGACGAACGCGTGGAAGGATGACCGCTCATGGGATCACGGCTGGTGTTCGGGGACGCGCTGCGGGCCGAGTTGGGGTCGCCGGGGCGCTCCCGCAGGCTGGAGAGCAGTCCGCGCTCGCGCGTGTGGCACGTCGAGTTGCCGGGGGCGCCGGTGGTGGTGAAGCAGCTCGTCGAGGGTCCCGATGCCGATGAGCGGTACGCCCGTGAGGTCGCCGCCCAGCGGATCGCGGCCCGTGCCGAGATCCCCGTGGCGGCCGGGCTGCTGGCCGCGGATGCCGGGGAGCGGATGCTCGTACTGGAACATCTGGAGCACCGGCGTCCGTCCGGCGAATGGATCGTCGGCTACGCGACCGCGCTGGCCCGGCTGCACGCCACCGCCCGCCCGGAGGACGCGGGTTCGCTCCCTCGATGGCGCGGCCCGAGCCGGGCGGACGTCGAGTCCTTCCTGGGACTGGCCGAATCCCTGAAGGCCCCTGTCCCGGCGGGCGTTTCGGATGAGCTCCAGGCCCTGGTGTCCCGCCTCGACCGGGCGCCGGCCAATGCCCTGCTCCATGGGGACCCGTGTCAGGGAAATGACCTGCACACGCCCGCGGGGATCAAGTTCATCGACTTCGAGCAGGCGTCACTGGGCAACGGCCTGATGGAGCTGGCCTATCTGCGCATCGGCTTCCCGACGTGCTGGTGCGTGACGTCGGCGTCGGCGCCGCTGCTGGAACGGGCGGAGCGCGCGTACCGAACGGCCTGGCGGGCGGTTACGGGCTCCGACCCCGAGGGCGACCTCACCGACGCGTGCACAGGCTGGCTGCTGCGCGGCGACGCCCTGGTCGAACGCGCCCACCGCGAAGGCGCCGACCACCTCGCCCGCATCCCGCACCAGGACTGGGAATGGGGCACCGCGACGGCCCGCCAACGCCTGGCCCACCGCCTGTCCGTAGTCAGCCGCCTGACCGCCGCCCACCCCTCCCTCACCCGCGTCCACACCCTCACCGCCGACATGCGCCGCCACATGCTCACCCGCTGGCCGACCCTCCAGCCGGTCCCGGCCGAACGGCCGTAGAGAACGCGCGGGCCCGGCGGCGGCTAACGTTCCGTCGTGATCGATTCCCCGCTGCCCCTCCTCTTTCTCGACGTCGACGGCCCCCTCATCCCCTTCGGGGCGACGCGGCAACAGCTCCCGGACGGGTACCCGACCTATGAGGCCGTGCGGCCCATGCCGCGCGGAGTCGACGCGAACCCACTGCTGACCAGGGTCAATCCGGCGTACGGGCCTCGGCTGACGGCTCTGCCGTGCGAGCTGGTATGGGCCACGACCTGGATGTCCGACGCCAACGTCTGCGTCGCGCCGTGGCTCGGCCTGCCGGAGGCGCCCGTGGTGGCGTGGCCGGACCCGTCCGAGGACGAGGGGCGTGACGGGCTCCACTGGAAGACCCGCACCCTTGTCCGCTGGGCGGCCGGGCGCCCGTTCGCCTGGGTCGACGACGAAATCACGGACCGCGACCGCGCCTGGGTCGAGGAGCGCTGCCCCGGTCGAGCCCTCTTGTACTCCGTAGACGCCCGCCGGGGCCTCACGGACGACGATTTCCCGATCCTCGAAGAGTGGCTGTGCGCTGTCGCGCCCGCCGGCCGCACCACTCGTTCGTAAGTCACGGCGTCACGGGCCCGTGACGGTGTTCAGACGGTTCGGCCGTCGGCCGTGGCCGCCCGCATGGCGTCGGCACCGGCGCGGTGCCTGGCCACGGCTGCTTCGACGATGCTCATCAATCGGTCCCCGGTCCGGTCGATGCTGCCGTTCTGCGTGCTGACCTGCGCGCCTTCGAGGAGGAACGTGATCTCGGCCGCGGCCTGTTCGGGGTCGGGGAGGCCGGCGGCGGTGCACATGGCGGTCAGTCTGCGGGTCTGGTGGGCCTTGTGCTGTTCGATCACCTGGCGCGCCGGGTGGGAGCGGTCGGGGAGTTCGGCGAGGGAGTTGATGAAGGGGCAGCCCCGGTGGGAGATCGCGGGCAGGCCCTCGGCGATGAAGCGGGCCAGGCCGAGGATCTGCTCGACGGGCCGGTCGGGGTACTCGGCCTCGACCCGGTCGAAGGCCGCCTGGTAGTCGGTGGCGACGATCCGCAGCCACTCCGCTACCAGCGCGTCCTTGGTGTCGAAGTGCCGGTAGATCGCCATCTTGGTGGTCTCGGCCTTTTCGGCGATGGCCTGGACGCCCACCCGCCGGATTCCCTCGCTCTGGAAGAGCTCTTCCGCCGCGTCGAGGATGCGCTCACGAGGCGGCAGTTTCGCCACTCTGCTCGGCCTTCTCGCGGTCGATGACATGGCTGCTCCGTGACGTCCGGTCGGTCTGTCGGGTGATTGCTCGCCTGGTTGCGGGGGTCTCCGCCTCTGTTACGGTACCACTCAGCCCCGTTCGATACCGCTCGGTATCACCAGGGACTCATTGGTATCGTTCTTTCCTCTGGGAGTGACAGTGAGAATTGCCGAGTACGTACGCTTCGACGCGGTCGGACTCGCGGAACTGGTCGCCGACGGCCAGGTGACCGCACCCGAGCTGGAAGCGGCCGCACGCGAGGCCGCCGAGGCGGTCAACCCGCGGATCAACGCCATCGTGGAGACCTGGCCGACCGACGACGAGCCGGCCCCCGGCAGCGCGCCGCTGGCCGGAGTCCCCTTCCTGATCAAGGACATGGGGGTCACCATGGCCGGGCGGCGGCTGGAGCTGGGCAGCCGCCTGGCCGCCGGCAACGTCGCCCGCGCCGACTCCTTCCTGATGCGGCGCTTCCGCCGCGCCGGGCTCGTGACGTTCGGGCGTACGACGACACCGGAGATGGCCTACAGCATCACGACGGAACCGGTGCTGTACGGGCACGGGCCGACCCGCAACCCGTGGGACCCGGAGCGGAGCGCCGGCGGCTCCAGCGGGGGCGCGGGCGCGGCAGTCGCCGCCGGGGTGGTGCCGATCGCGCACGCCACCGACGCCGCGGGCTCGCTCCGCATTCCCGCCTCCTACAACGGCCTCTTCGGCCTGAAGCCCACCCGTGGCCGCGTCTCCATGGGCCCGGGCGCCGACGAGGTGTTCAGCGGCCTGGCCGTGCAGGGCGGCGTCAGCCGGACGGTCCGCGACAGCGCCGCGCTGCTCGACCTGATCCGCGGCCCGGAGCCGGGCGACCCCTACTTCGCCCAGGAGCCGTACCGGCCGTACGCGCAGGAGGTCACCCGCGCTCCGGGCGCGCTGCGGATCGGCGTCCTCCCCCAGGCGTGGGGCGGACGCCGCACCACCGCACCGGTCGCCGAAGCCCTCGCCCGTACCGTGCGCCTGCTCGAATCCCTCGGCCACCAGGTCGAGGAGGCCGAGGTCGGACTCGGGTCCGACTGGGAAGAGTTCGTCCTGGCGAGCGCTCACCTGATGGCGGCGAACCTCACGGCGTCCGTCGACGAACTGGCCGCCGCCTTCGGCCGGCCGGTCGACGACTCGACCCTCGAACCGGACACCCTGGCCGGTTACCGCTACGGGCAGCGGGTCAGCGGCTCCCAGCTCATCGCCGCCTTCGGGATACGGAACCGCGTCGCCCGAACCCTGGCCGGGTCCTTCGACGCGTACGACGTCCTCCTCACCCCGACCGTGCCGGAACTCCCCCTGCCCGTGGGCGCGTACACCGAGGGCGGCGACGCCCTGGACGGTCTCGGCTGGATCGACCGCCTCAACGACCGCTCGCCGTTCACCTTGGCGTTCAACGCGGCCGGCACGCCCGCCGCGTCCATCCCGGTGACGGCCGACACCGCGACCGGACTCCCGATCGGCATGCAGTTCGCCGCCGGATACGGCCACGAAGCCCGCCTCTTCCGCCTCGCCGGCCAGCTCGAACAGGCGAGCCCGTGGTCGAGCCGGACCCCGGCGGTGTGGGCGGGGAACCAGACGGGCGGCTGAGGCGCGGCGACGCCCGCAGGAGAATGAGGGAGGCACCTTCGGCTCGGGCCGCACGCAGAGACTCCTTTGCAGATAACCCTTTGCAGAGGAGTCTCTGTATTGCGTACTGTCCCGTCATGCCTTCCGAAGAGCGCGAAGCCGACGGCACACCGCGTCCCCTCAAGCCCACCCGCCGCCTCGACGCCCGCAGCCTGCGCGGGCTCGCCCACCCGCTGCGGATGCAGATCTTCGAGCTGCTGAGTCTGGACGGGCCCGCCACCGCCACCGGGCTCTCCGAGCGCGTCGGACAGAACACCGGGACCGTGAGCTGGCATTTGCGCCATCTCGCCGAGCACGGGTTCATCGAGGAGGAGACCGGGCGCGGCACGAAGCGCGAGCGCTGGTGGCGGCGGGCGGATGCCGAGAACGAGCTGAACATGGCCGACTTCCGCGACGAGCCGGACTCCCGGGGCGCACTGTCGGTCTATCTGCACGAGCTCGTGCAGCAATACTTCAGCCGCGTCACGAACTACATCAGCGAGGACTGGGACGACACCTGGCGCAACGCCGGGACCGTGGCCGACTGGCCGGACCTGCGCATGACGCCGGCCCAACTGGCGGCGCTCAACGCGGAGCTGATGGCCGTCGTCGCCCGCCACACCCCCGCCCCGGACGCCGCACCCGATCCGGAGGCGTCGCCCGTGGTCGTACAGCTCCAGTCCTTCCCCCGTCACGATCGCGGCTCCGCGTCGTGAACGCGGTCGGACGGGGCGGCCTCCTGCGGCGGCACCGCGACTTCCGGCTGCTGTGGTGCGGCGAGACGGCCGGGAAGTTCGGGGCGTCCGTCACCACGGTGACGATGCCGCTGATCGCCGTGTCCGTCCTCCACGCCAGTACGTTCGACGTCGGTCTGCTGACCGCCGCCACCTGGGCTCCATGGCTGGTCATCGGCCTGCCGGTCGGGGTGTGGGTGGACCGGACGCGGCGTCGGCCGATCATGCTGGCCTCTGCCGCGGTCTCCCTCGTGCTGTTCGCCGCCGTCCCGGTCGCGGCGGGTGCGGGCCTGCTGAGCATCGGGCTGCTGCTGGCCGTGGCCCTGCTGACCGGTACGGCGACGGTGTTCTTCCAGACCGCCTACACCGCCTACCTCGCCACCCTTCTGGAACCGGCCGACCAGCCCGAGGGCAACGCCAAACTGCACGGCAGCGCCTCCGCCGCGCAGATCGCCGGGCGCGGCTCCGGCGGCCTCATCGCGCAGTTCGCGGGGGCGGTGGGCGGGATGTACGCCAACGCCGCGACGTTCCTCGTATCCCTCCTGTGCCTCGCCGGAATCCGGCACGCGGAGCCGCACCCCACCCGGCCGCCGCGCACCACCGGGGCCGGGCCGGCGGATGCCGCCGCCGGTACCGGGCGGCCCCGCGGCGCTCTGGCCGGTGAGTTGGCGGAGGGGCTGCGGCTGGTCGCGGGCGATGTCTGGTTCCGCACGATGACGCTCTTCGGCTCGGCGTCCAACCTCGCCCTCATGGGGTACCAGTCGATCAACGTGGTCTTTCTGGTCGAGAC
>NZ_JBHVHQ010000442.1:0-6873 GCF_042800135.1 Streptomyces sp. NPDC057654
CGGCGTCCGTGACGAGCAGGACCCGGGCGCCACCGGTCAGCGCCTCGACGAGTTCGGGCGTACGCGCCGACTCGTTGCCCTCGAAGTAGGAGACGACACGGCCGGTGGTGTGGACGCCGAGCGCCTGGGTGAGGCGGCGCAGCCGCCGGGTGTCCTCGGCGGCGATCACGTCGGCGGCGGCCAGTTCGGCGGCGAGCCGGGGCGGGGCGTCGGCGACGTCGCCGATGGGGGTGCCCGCGAGGACGAGCACGGCGGGGGCGCTGGCGGGGGTGTCAGTGGATGCGGCGTTCACCGTTCCATCCTCGCAGGGGCGGGCCGGTGGGCGGCCCGTACGGACCTCCTCGCGCGGCCCGTACGCACCTCTCCGCGCCATGCGTACGGACTTCCTCGCGCCCCGCGTCCGCGCCGCCCCACGCCGAGCCGTGCGCCGCCCCGCGACTCGCACAGATGAGTTCCCTACGATGGCGCGGTGACCAGTGACACCGCCACGCAAGCCCAGCAGGGCCGGGCCGCCGACGATCAGCAGCGGAACTGGCGGCGGGGGCTGCGCCGGTTCGGCTACGCGGGCCGGCCGCGGACGGACCTGCGGGAACGGCTCGTGCCGCCGTTCCCCGAGCCCGGCGTGCGGCTGTGGGCCGCGCTCGGCGTCGGTCCCGGCGCGGCGCTGCGGCTGGCGCGCTGGACGGGCTGGGGCGGGCCGCTGCTCGTCACGCTCTTCGCGGGGCTGCTGCGTTTCTGGCGGCTGGGCTCGCCGCGCTCGGTGATATTCGACGAGACGTACTACGCCAAGGACGCCTGGTCGCTGTGGAAGTACGGGTTCGAGGCGTCGTGGCCGAAGGACGCCAATGACCAGATCCTCCATACGCCGCAGCACATCCCGGTCAGCGACGCCGCGTCGTATGTGGTGCATCCGCCGGTCGGCAAGTGGGTCATCGGCCTGGGCGAGCAGGTCTTCGGGCTGACGCCGTTCGGCTGGCGGTGTGTGGTGGCGCTGCTGGGGACGGCGTGCGTGCTGATGCTGTGCCGGATCGGGCGGCGGCTGCTGCGCTCCACGTTCCTGGGGTGCCTGGCGGGCCTGCTGATGGCGGTGGACGGGCTGGCGTTCGTGATGAGCCGCACCTCGCTGCTCGACTCGGTGCTGGTCTTCTTCGTGCTGGCGGCCTTCGGCTGCGTGCTGATCGACCGGGACAGGACCCGCGCGCGGATCGCGGCGGCGCTGCCGGCCGGCCCGGACGGCCTGACCCGCCCGGACGCCATGGTCGGCGACCGGCTGAAGCTGGGGTGGCGGCCGTGGCGGCTGGCGGCGGGCGTCTGCCTGGGGCTGGCGTGCGCGACGAAGTGGAACGGCGCGGTCTATCTGGCGGCGTTCGGTCTGCTGGTGGTCCTGTGGGACGTCGGCTCGCGCCGCCTGGCGGGGGCTTATCGCCCGTACCGCTCGGTGCTGCGGCGCGATGTGCCGTGGGCGTTCCTGTCGACGGCGGTCGTCGCGGTCGGCGTCTATCTGGCTTCGTGGACCGGCTGGTTCGCCAAGAGCGGTACGTACAGCAAGTCGGCGGGCTGGCAGCACAGCGGCTATTTCCGGCACTGGGCGGAGACGGAGGGCGGCTACAGCGCGGACGGCTTCCTGGCGGGGGTGCTCAATCCGCTGCGCAGCCTGTGGCACTACGAGACGGAGGTCTGGAAGTTCAACACCGGCCTCACGTCGCCGCACACGTATCAGTCCAACCCGTGGAGCTGGCTGATCCAGGGCCGCCCGGTCTCGTACTTCTACGAGTCCCCCAAGCCCGGCCAGGACGGCTGCCCCAAGGACGCGGTGGGCAAGTGCGCCCGCGAGGTGCTGGCCCTGGGCACCCCGCTGCTGTGGTGGGCGGCGTGCTTCGCGCTGCTGTATCTGCTCTACCGCTGGGCGTTCAAGCGGGACTGGCGGGCCGGCGCGATCCTGTGCGGGGTCGCGGCGGGCTATCTGCCGTGGTTCAACTACCAGGAACGGACCATCTTCCTGTTCTACGCGGTGGTGTTCCTGCCCTTCCTTTGTCTGGCGCTGGCGATGATGATCGGCGCGCTGCTGGGTCCGGCGGGCTCCTCCGAACGGCGGCGGGTGGTCGGCGCGGTGGGCGCGGGCGCGCTGGTCCTGCTGATCGTGTGGAACTTCGTCTACTTCTTCCCGATCTATACGGGGCAGGCGATTCCGCTGGACGCGTGGCGCAATCGCATGTGGTTCGACAGCTGGATCTAGCGGGGGAAACGCGAACCCCCGGCACTACGGGCTACCCATCACGATTGGTCATCGTTGGTCGTTGTTGGTCATCATGGGCCGCCTTCGGACGGCCCACAGACGGCCCAAACCGTCGGCGTCGCGGGCCCGGCCGGAGCCGTCGCCCTGCCACCTGATGTTCACTTCGGACGGGAAGCGCGGGTCCCCGCCGCCTTGTGCTACGCCATGTCGGCCCTGCGCTCCCGTACGGGGGCGCCCGCCCCAGTCCACGCGGCGGGTCGGACGGGGTACGCGTCCCCTGGCGAACAGCAGTGCCCGACAGTGCACTGGACAAAGACGAGAACAACGGGAGGCGGCGCCGCTACTCTCGAATCAGCGGACGCCGGGAAGGATGAGCACCATGAGCGGTCAGACTTGGACGATCGACAGCATCGCGCACACGCTGCCGCACCCGGAGCTGCGCCAGACCTTCATGCGGGAAGTCAACTTCACCGCCGTTGACGACCTGCCCGGCCTCCTGGCCCGCTGGGTTCGCTCTCTCGAAGAGCGGGAAGGGCAGCAGCCCGGCAACGAGGCGCTGCGCGCCCACTTCCTTGCTCACGGTGTCCTGCCCTCCGAGCACGAGGAAGAGTCAGCCGAAGGGCGCGCCCAGTACGAGCAGTGGAAGGCCCGGCGGAAGGGCAACGCCGCGTGAACTGGCACGTCCACATCAGCCGGACGACCTTCGACGCCATCGCCCGCCTCCCCGATGAGGCCCGTGACGCCCTCTTTGATCTCTTCCGCTCCTTGGAGGATGACCCGTACGGACCGACTGTGCCGTACGGGACAGACGACGGGATCATGCGGGAAGCCGCCTTCGGCCGCTGGGGCTCGGTCGTGATCCTGGTGAATGCACATACGGGACGGATCACGCCCGTCAGCTTCACGTGGGCAGGATGAGACCCACCGCGGCCCGCCAGCGGGCCGCGGCAGATGACGGGCACAACAGGCACCGAGCCGCGGCGTGCGAAGCTGGAAGCGGTGAATCGTCGCCAGAGCCGCTTGGAGCCCAGCGAAGGGAAAATCGCGTGCCGCAGGCCAGTCCGCGAGGTACGTATTTGCAGATCTCGGAGTCGCTGAGACAGAAGATCGAGAAACGCAAGATTAGTGAAGATCTGCCCTCTGAAGCAGAGCTGATGCGTACGTATGGCGTGGGCCGGACCACGATCGGCCGTGCACTCAAGGTGTTGAAGGACGACGGCGTGATCGAGTCCGTTCAGGGCGCCGGCTGGTACGTCGCAGGGACCGGTGACCGTCGCCCCCTCGTAGAGCGAGTGACTGACTTGCTCCGCGCTGAGGGAACGGCAGTGGGGGCCCCTTTCCCGTCAGAGAGGGAGCTGTGCGACCGATTCGGAGCGTCGCGGACGGCGGTACGTACCGCCGTTGCGGAGATGGAAGGGCAGGGGCTCATCGAGAAGGGCCCGGATCGCCGTCGGCGAGTTCGGGTCCTCCCAGCCGGTCAGGAGGCCCCGTAACCTTGGACACCATGGATCTCGCAGAGCGGGCGTACAGCCTCGCCGAATCGTTGCTGTCCGAACCTCTGCCGCGCCGCTGGCGGCACTCTCTCGGAGTTGCTGAGCGGGCCTGTTCTCTCCGGCCCATCCTCGGGGAGGATGCTGTCTTGCTGGAGGCTGCGGCAGTCCTCCATGACATTGGCTACTCACCCCGTATCGCATCCACAGGCTTCCACCCTCTCGACGGCGGCCGGTTCTTGCGGGAGCAGGAAGGAATGGACGAGCGCGTCGTCTGTCTCGTGGCGCACCACTCGTGTGCGCTGCTTGAGGCTGAAGAGCGGGGACTCCGGCAGGAGTTGGCAACCGAGTTCGAGTTGGAGCACCCAGTACTGGTAGACGCTCTTCTCTTCTGCGATATGACCACCACCCCCGATGGTGAGCCCACCACGTCTGAGGCCCGAGTATCCGAAATTGTTGAACGGTACGGACCGGACACGGTCGTTGGTCGCTTCATCCAGCGAGCTACCCCCGAGATTCATGCGGCTGTACAGCGCGTTGAGGATAGGCTCAGGTCGGTGCAGGAGGCCAGTCAGCCGATATAGGGAACCGCACGCGACGCATCAAGTCCGTGGGTTATTCGGAGTCGCATCGAAGGGTGGATTTCCAGTTGATCGAGGTCCGTTGGGGGAACCCAACGGACCTCTTTTGATTCTGAGCTAGTTCGCAGGTTGCCGCCAACCGGACGGGCATGAAAGCATATAGAGAATTGTTGGCGAATCTCGCCATCGTCGTACTTCATGACGTGCTGCGGGTCGGTATAGATGCCCACGATGTCTTCCACGTAGACTGTGATGCCGGTTTCTTCTTCCACTTCCCTGACGACCGTCTGCTTGATGCTCTCACCTACGTCGTGACCGCCGCCCGGGAGGGCCCACAGATCGTTGTCGGTCTTGTGGATTAGCAGGATGCTTCCCTGGCCATTCACAACGACAGCAGTGACAGACGGCACGACCGAATTCGCCTTGGGCGCGTTCGGGTCGCGGAAGTAATCAATGCGGCTCATGCTGTGGCGTCTTCGCAATCAGTGGGTGACGTGATGTGCCTAGCGCTCTCCCAGACGCGTTCCACGCTCTCCGCATATGTGTCGAAGAGTTCGCCTCCCGGGACACGCTGAAGGTGCAGGACCGGGGCCATGTAAGCACCTACGCCGAAGACGTGACCGTTCGCCAACAACTCATTGTCGGAACGGTAGACCGAGTTGTAGAGCGTAGTGGCGTGAAGCCTGAATTCCACGTTCGGCAGCCGAAAGAGTGGGGCGTAATTCATCAGTGCATTGCGGATCTTTCCCGCCATGGCTGAGCCAATCCCTTCGTCTTCGCCGCGTATAGCAACTGCTGAACTATTGGGATCGCCAAGCATAAATCGGATCGGTACACCAGTGGACGACTTCTCGCGCACGAGCCGATGGAACTGTGGGTCCTCGGTTAGCCAAAACCCCGAATAGACCAGCACATCGAAGTGCGTCGTGGCGTTGGCGTAAAGCTTCGTCCACGTGCCGTGCGGGACGACAGAGCGATGGGCGTAGAGCTTCATTACCTCCGAGTCACTCGACGCGCTAACTTCCTCCGAAGTCCGCTCGTCTGACCAGAGATATGAGACCTCGCGCTGAAGCATGGACGCGACGGCGTACTGAAAACGCCGGTATGGCTTTCGTTTTGGGTCAGAAATCCAGCGCTCGACGGTCTTCGGGGAGACACCTAGGCGCTCCGCGACCTGCTCCAACTTGAGTCCGCTCTCGACGATCGCCCCGCGCAGCTTCTCGTTCGCCATGCGATCCTCCCGTCTCTCCCGCCTGGGACGTTCTGGGACGGCTTTGACTGTAGCGAGTCGGTCGCAGGTCGTACACCTACGGAGTCCAACGTCCTGCGCCCCGCCGCCATGCTCGTCATGTCGCTGATCGAGAGCGGCGGTTCCGGCGATGAACACACCTTCGGGGCGTCTCTCTTGACAGCCAAGAGAGACGGGTATTACCTGTCTCTCACAGCGCCTCGCGACCCTGGAAGGGGCTCGAAGGGGGCGGCTGCGCTTGACCTGCACGAACGTGCCCAGAAGGCCCGCGAAACGGGCCTGACGGCACATCCCACAACTCCATAGCCCGTAGAGCTCTTCCGAGGTGGCAGATACACGAGACCCTCACCGGCTACGGGAGCACCACCTTCTTCCGGCACTACGACCCGGTGTCCCCGTCCCACGGCTATTGGCCCTGGGGCGCGGAGACCGCTTCGCCCGGCCTCTCCTCGATCCGTGGAGCTCCCTCATGAAGCCCAGCACGGTCCGTGAACCTCTCAAGCTCAGCACTCTCCCGGCGCACCGCATCAACCTCCGCGACGGCGAACGCCGTTCGGTCGTCTGCCCCGACTGCGAGGCATGGCACCCCATCCGCCGCGGGAAGATCTGGCCTCACCACCTCGACAGCACCGAACGCGGCCACCGCGCCCCCCGGTGCCCGGGGTCCGGCCGCCGCATCGAAATGGACCTCGACATCAAGCGATGGGCCCGCAAGGCCGCCGAAGCCGACGCGTCCGCTGCGGGCCGCCGCGCCGAACGCGCCGTTCGGAAGCCCCGCCCCCAGCCCGCCCCGGCCCTGCACCAGATGGCTCCCACCGTCCGCCAGCTCCGTGCCGCCTTGGAGGAACACTCCTTCAAGCGCTGCCTGCACTGCCGGGCCGGGAACTGCCGCACCGCCGCTGAACTGCGCGCCCGCATCCGCCGTGTGGCCCAGCCAGAGCCGCCCGCGCCCCGTTATGCCCAGCTCCGTACGGCCCTGATGCAACACCGCGCCGACTGCACGGCCTGCAAGGCCGGCAAGCCGTGCGTCCCCGCCCGCCGCCTCGCCGACCGCATGGCCGACCTGGTCCAGGGCCGGACGCGAAGCACCCGGCCGGACCTCTGCCGCTAGCCCCCTGACCAGCAACCACGATCGCCGACACCCCGCCCCGGTGGCGGTGCCGACGGTCGCGGGGGGGGGGGGGCGCCGCCGCCCCCGCCCCCCCCCCCCGCGGGCGCGCCGCGGGGGAAGCGGCGGAAGCGGGTCCGGTTTAGGCGGCTATACGTACGGCTTCGGCCTCTTCGTCGTCGGCGGGCTGGACCTGGCGGGGCTGACGC
>NZ_JBHVHQ010000443.1:0-6863 GCF_042800135.1 Streptomyces sp. NPDC057654
CACCGTCGAGGAGGCCCGCCGCCGGGACCTCGCCGAGCGCCTGGCGCAGGACGGCCCGGACGGCGGGGGCGAGCGGGGGAAGCACGCGGCGGCCGGCGCCCGTACGCCCGAAGCCCGTACGCCCGCCGCGGGCGTCGAGGTGGTCCGCGAGCACCACACCGTGCCCGCCGCCGCTGCCGTCGTGCCGCAGCACCCGGCCGCCCGCCGGGCCGCCTCGCGCGAGCAGGGCGGCTTCGACTTCTTCGGTACGGGCGCGGCGGGGACGGCAGCGACCGCGGGTACGGGCGCGGGCGCGCCGAAGGCCATAGCGGCTGCCCCCGCTTCTTCCGCCCAGGCCGGGAAGCCGGACGAGGGCGAGCTGGCCGGGGCGGACCTCGCGGACGTCGTCGGGGACGAGGCGGTCGCCGAGCAGGAGCTCCGCAAGGGTGACTCGGGCGAGGTCATCGACCTGACCGTGCATGACGAGACCGAGCAGATCGACGTCGCGGAGCTGCGCACGGCGATCTCGTAGGGCGGGGCTCAGGCGGCGGGGTCCGCCGCCTCCCCGCCCGCCGGGCCGTCCGTCCGCTGGGCTATTTGTCGATGTCGCCGACGACGAAGAACAGCGAGCCCAGGATCGCGACCATGTCGGCGACGAGCGTCCCCGGCAGCAGCTCCGTCAGCGCCTGGATGTTGTTGAACGACGCCGAGCGGAGCTTGAGGCGGTACGGGGTCTTCTCGCCCTTGGAGACGAGGTAGTAGCCGTTGACGCCCAGCGGGTTCTCGGTCCAGGCGTAGGTGGCGCCCTCCGGGGCCTTGAGCACCTTCGGGAGCCGCTGGTTGATCGGCCCCGGCGCGAGGTCCGCGATCCGGTCGAGGCACGCGTCGGCCAGGTCCAGCGCGTTGTGGGTCTGCTCCAGCAGGCACTCGAAGCGGGCGAGGCAGTCGCCCTCGGCGCGGGTGACGACCTTGAGGGTGTCCTGGAGCTCGCCGTAGGCGAGGTACGGCTCGTCGCGGCGCAGGTCGAAGTCCACGCCGGAGGCGCGGGCGATCGGCCCCGAGACGCCGTAGCCGTGCACGGCCTCGCGGGAGAGCACGCCGACGCCGCGCGTACGGCCCCGGAAGATCTCGTTGCCGAGGACCAGCCGGTCGTACACGTCCATGCGCGACCGCACGTCGGCGACCGCGTGCCGGGCCCGGCCGAGCCAGCCCGCCGGGAGGTCCTCCTTGAGGCCGCCGACCCGGTTGAACATGTAGTGCATCCGGCCGCCGGAGACCTCCTCCATCACGGCCTGGAGCTCCTCGCGCTCCCGGAAGGCGTGGAAGACGGGCGTGATGCCGCCCAGCTCCAGGGGGTACGAGCCGAGGAACATCAGGTGGTTCAGCACCCGGTTGAGCTCGGCGAGGAGCGTGCGTGTCCACACGGCCCGCTCGGGGACCTCCATGCCGAGCATCCGCTCCACGGCCATGACGACGCCCAGCTCGTTGGAGAAGGCGGAGAGCCAGTCGTGGCGGTTGGCGAGCATGATGATCTGGCGGTAGTCGCGCGCCTCGAACAGCTTCTCCGCGCCGCGGTGCATATAGCCGATGACGGGCTCGGCGTGCTGGACCCGCTCGCCGTCGAGGACCAGGCGCAGGCGCAGCACGCCGTGGGTGGACGGGTGCTGCGGTCCGATGTTGAGCACCATGTCGGTGCTCTCCGCGGCGCCGCCGATGCCGACTGTCGTCTCCGTCATGGTGGGTAGTCTCTCAGCTCGTGTGGACGGGGGTACGGGCGTGGGGACGCCGGGCGGAACGGGCACGGGGCGCCCGGGGGCGCGGCCGGTCACCCGGTGAGGGTGGCCGTCAGCTCGGCGCAGGGCGGGCCGACGGGCTGTATGAGCCAGCCGAAGCCGCCCAGGCCCGCGGGGTCGGTCAGCTCGGCGGCTTCCCCGGCCGCGGCGAGGGCCCGTACGTACCCGGCCGGATCGCCGGCCGCGAGGGACAGCGGCGGCCGCCGCCCGTCGACACCGAGCGCCCGTAGGACGTCCCGCTGAGAGCGCGCGACCGGGGCGTGGGCCTGGGCCTGGGGCTGAGCGCCGTCGGAGCCTGCCGCCGCGCACGCGTCCAGGGCGACATGCGCCGTGATGTCGCACGAACCGTCCGGTACCGGCCGCACCTCCCTCCCGTCCCGAAACCCCGTCAGGGTGCCCAGCGGCGGCCGCGCGCCGCGCTCGTGGACGTAGTCGACGGCGACGGCGAGGCCCGAGCCGAGGGCGCGGACGGCGCGCGCCCACGCCGCGTCGCGCGGGAGCCCGATCTCGGCTCTGGTGCCCGGCGGCGCGCCGTCCAGTGGCCACCAGCGGGCCAGCCAGGCGGCGTCCTCGCCGTCGACAGGGCCGCCGAGGGCCTCCTCGCCGTCGGCTTGCACGAGGACCCGGCGGGCGGCGCCCTCGCCGTCGGTCTCGGCGACGTCGACCGGTACGTTGTCCAGCCATTCGTTGGCGAAGAGCAGGCCCGTCAGCTTCGCCGGGGCCTCGTCGAGGCCGGCGAGCCATTCGATGCGCGGATCGAGACCGGCGGGCCGGGGGGCCCGCTCGACGGCGTACGGGCGCAGCCGGGCGGCCACGTCCGCCGGGACGTGCGCGAGCACGCCCGCCGTCAGCTCGCCGCGCCCCGCGCCGATGTCGGCGAAGGCCAGGTCCGGCGGGTGGCCGAGGGCCGCGTCGACGCGGCGCAGCAGCTCGGCGACGGCCGCCGCGTACCGGGGGGAGGCGTGGACGGACGTACGGAAGTGGCCCGCCGGGCCGGGGCCGCCGGGCCGGCGGTAGAAGCCGTGCGGCCCGTACAGCGCGGCCTCGGTCGCCGCCTGCCAGGTCCGCGCTCCGCTCGCTGTGCGCGTCATGCGAGAACGGTATGCGAGGCGGGGCGCGGGCGTTTCGGCCTGTGGATAACTCCGTGCGGGCCGGTCGGGGAGCGCGGCCGGACCGGAGAAGCGGAGGGGCGGAGGGACCGGTTCGAGGTGCCCGTCTCTCCTTCGTGCCGAGTCCGTATCCACCTTGGGGAGTAGACCGGAGGTGCATGGATCGATCGTCCGGCTGACCCCGGCACGTGCTTGCGGTCCCTACGCTGGGTTACGTGCAGCGCCTCTACGACTTCTTCCGCAGGCACCCGACCGGTGTGGACAGCTTCTGGGCTCTCCTGCTGTTCGGGCTGGGCGGGATCTGGCTCGTGCAGGCTCCGAACGGAACCGTCCAGTTCGTCGTGGGCACGGTGACCGTCGTCGGGCTCTGCACGGTGGTCGCCCTGCGCCGCCGGTGGCCGGAGTACATGCTGCTCGTGGCGGTGGGGTGCGGGGTGCTCCAGGTCGCGGGCAACGTGGACGTCCACCCTCCGGACTTCGCGATGCTGGTGATCATCTACACCGCGGCGGCGGACGGGAAGCGCTGGGCGTCCCGGCTGGCGCTGGTCTGCGGCCTGCTCGCGCCGACGATCAACAAGCTGCGCTGGCCGCACAGCGCGGCCACCGGCTGGCAGGGCGTGGTGGCGGTCGTCTTCGTCACGGTGCCGTTCGTGCTCGCCTGGGTGCTGGGCGACTCCGTGCGCACCCGCCGCGCGTACTGGGCGCAGCTCCAGGAGCGCGCCGACCGGCTGGAGAAGGAGCGCGAGGCGCAGGCGCGGATGGCCGTGGCCGCCGAGCGGGCGCGGATCGCCCGCGAGCTGCACGACGTGGTCGCGCACAACGTGTCGGTGATGGTGGTGCAGGCCGACGGCGCCGCGTACGTCCTGGACGGCTCCCCGGAGCAGGCCAAGCAGGCGCTGGAGACGATCTCCGGGACCGGGCGGCAGGCGCTCGCGGAGATGCGGCGGCTGCTGGGCGTCCTGCGCACGGAGGAGGCCGGCGAGGGCGGCGAGTACGTGCCGCAGCCCGACGTGGAGCAGATCAACGACCTCGTGGAGCAGGTGCGCACCGCCGGGATGCCGGTCGACTTCCAGGTCGAGGGGGCGCCGCGGCCGCTGCCGAGCGGGGTGGAGCTGACGGCCTACCGCATCGTGCAGGAAGCGCTCACCAATACCCGCAAGCACGGCGGCCCGAACGTCGGGGCCAGCGTCCGGCTCACCTTCTTCGACGACGGGCTGGGCCTGCTGGTGGAGGACGACGGGCGGGGCGCGCAGCACGAGCTGTACGAGGAGGGCGGCGCGGACGGCATGGGGCACGGCCTCATCGGGATGCGCGAGCGCGTCGGCATGGTCGGGGGGACGCTGGACGCGGGCCCGCGGCCGGGAGGCGGATTCCGGATCAGCGCGCTGCTGCCGCTGAAGGCCGGCCGCTGAAAAGCCCGCCCCAAGGTTCGCCGCCTGGCGCGTGGGGCGCGTACGCTCACGAAACCGCTGAGGAAAGGTAACGCCGCATGTCGATCCGGGTCATGCTCGTCGACGATCAGGTCCTGCTCCGTACGGGCTTCCGCATGGTGCTGGCGGCCCAGCCCGACATGGAGGTCGTCGCCGAGGCCGGGGACGGCATGGAGGCGCTGGAGGTGCTGCGCGCCACCGCCGTGGACGTGGTGCTCATGGACGTGCGCATGCCGAGACTGGACGGCGTGGAGGCCACGCGCCGCATCTGCGCGCAGCAGAACCCGCCGAAGGTGCTGATACTGACCACCTTCGACCTCGACGAGTACGCGTTCTCGGCGCTGAAGGTCGGGGCCAGCGGCTTCATGCTCAAGGACGTGCCGCCCGGCGAGCTCCTCGGCGCGATCCGCGCCGTGCACAGCGGCGACGCCGTAGTGGCCCCCAGCACCACGCGCCGCCTCCTCGACCGCTTCACCCCGATGCTCCCGAGCACCTCCAAGGACCCCTCCAACTCCGAACTCGACCGCCTCACCGGCCGCGAACGCGAAGTGATGCTCCTCGTCGCCCAGGGCATGTCCAACGGCGAGATCGCCGCCCGCCTCGTCCTCTCCGAAGCCACCGTGAAGACCCACGTAGGCCGCATCCTCACCAAACTGGGCCTCCGCGACCGCGTCCAGGTCGTCGTCATGGCCTACGAGTCGGGACTGGTACGGGCCGGGGGCGGGGGGCAGTAGGGGCCGCCCGGTCAGGCGTCGGAGCCTCGGGCCGTGGCGCTCCAGGTCTTGAGCGGCTCGGTGCCGAGGGTGATGCCCACCGGCTCCGGCAGGGTGACGGTCTTGCCGAACGCGGCGGAGTGGCGCTCCTGATAGGAGCCGTCCACGGGCTCGCTGTAAACGGTGACCTCGTCGGCTTCACGGTCGATGAGCAGGTAGACGGGGACGCCGCTCTCGGCGAAGGCGCGGGGCTTCTCGACGCGGTCGCGCTGGTTGGTGCCGTGGTCGTGGGCTTCGTATTCGTGGGTGCTGACTTCGACGGTCATGAGTACGCCCTCGGGGTCGGCCCACTCCCCGGCCCGGACGAAGTGGGCCGTCGGAGCGAGGACGCCGTCGGGACGCGCCCTGCCCTTGCGGTAGGTCTCGATCCTGAGCCCCTGGCCGGTGTGGAGGTCCAGTGCGGGCGCGTGCTGGAGGCACTGCCGCACCAGCCACATGGTGATCGTCTCGTGAAGCCCGTCCGGCACGGCCTTGACCCCCAGCTTTCCCCCGATGAATTCCAGGCGCAGGCCGTCGGCCTCCCTCGTCGCCGCGGCGGCGAGGGCTTCGAACTGCTCCGGCTGCATCTGGGCGTGGGCCTGCGGCCCGTCGTCCACGGCCGTCACGGCTACCTCCTCATACCGGGGATCCGCAGGCTAGCTGCGGCCACTGACAGCCGCCCCGGCCTGGCTCGGCCGTCCCCGTGGTCAGCGCAGCACGCTCTGGAGGAAGTCGCTGCCGATGCGGGCCACGACGGTCAGGTCGAGCTGGTGGAGGACGTAGCGGCCGCGGCGGCGGGTGGTGAGGAGGCCGGCTTTTTTGAGGGTGGCTATGTGGCGGGAGACTTCCGGCGGGGTCAGGTTGTAGGCGGTCGCCAGTTCGCCGGTGGTGTGGGGGCCGCGGGCGAGGGTGCGGCACAGGCGCATGCGGACCGGGTGGGCGAGGGCCTCCAGACGGCACTGGACCACCTGGAGGGCCATCACCTCGGGGAGCTCGGGCGACGCGATCGGGTACTGGATGACCGGTGACCAGCCGGGGCGGTGCAGCACGAAGAGGTGCGGCCAGCCGAAGGCGGTCGGGACGAAGGTGAGCGCGCCGCCGTACGCGCTGGTGCGGGAGCTGGCGAGTTTGTCCACCACGACCCGCGAGCCGTCCTCGGAGAGCGTCACCGCCGGTGAGACCGCGGCCAGCGCCTCGGCCAGGCCCTTGTGCCGCAGCAGATCCGCCTTATGGCGCGCGTCGGCCGCCAGCTGGCCCCGTACGCGCTCCCAGGTGTCCCCGAAGAACGCCTGCTCGCAGTCCTCCAGCAGCCGCCGCAGCCACGCCCGCAGTGCGCGCGGGTCCTCCAGCATCCGGTCCGTGAAATCCGCCTGCCTGGGGCCGCGCGCGGCCGACAGCTCACGGACCCGGGCCCGCTGAGCGGCGTCGACCAGCGGGGACGGCACCTCGCTGCCGTACTCGGCCGAGCAGGTGATCTCGAACGCCGCGGACACGAACGTCTCGTCGTCGATCCGGTCGAGTGCGTCCAGCTCCTCCGCGAGCGTCGCCCCCGGTACGGACGGCAGCAGGATGTCCGAGCGCGCCGACCGCCACAGGAAGTCCGCCTCCGTCAGCCGGTCCGCGAGGTCCGGCTTGAGGGACGCGGCGGTCGCGGTGGCCCAGCCGTGCAGGCCCGGATGGTGGCCCGGCTCCGACAGGGCGTGCAGCATCGCGCCCAGTTCGGCCAGCGGCGACGGGCTGAAGCCGATGCGCTCCAGGGGCAGCCCCGTGATGTCGATGTCCACGCTCATGGGTTCATCG
>NZ_JBHVHQ010000444.1:0-6856 GCF_042800135.1 Streptomyces sp. NPDC057654
GGGCCGTCCCGCGCCCGGCGTGCCGGACATGGACGAGGCCGCCACGGACGCGGCGGCCCGCGCGGCCGTCGACTACCACGGCTGGACCAGCTACGGCGACTGGCGCTGCGGCGCCGCCGAGGGCACCCGGGTCGAGTCCGGCGACCGGCCCGGCGTGGTCATCGACCACCCCATCGGCACCACGCTCTACACCGACCCGCACACCGGCACCCGCGCCACCTGGGAGTACGCGACCTGGACCTCCCCGCCGCGCACCCTGCCCGTACCGGCGGGCGAGGCGGTCGTCTCCTGGAACGCCCACACCCCGCCCGGCACCTGGCTCCAGATCGAGCTCCACGGCACGTACACGGACGGCGCCGGCACCCCCTGGTACGTGATGGGCCGCTGGACCTCCGGCGACGGGGCCGGGGACATCCGCCGCACCTCCGTCGACGACCAGCGCGACGGGAAGAGCAGCATCTCCACGGACACCTTCGCCATGGACGCCGCCGCCGGCTCGCTGCGCCTCGCCTCGTACGAGCTGAAGATCACCCTCTACCGCAAGCCGGGCACCCGGCTCACGCCCACCGTGTGGCGGCTCGGCGCGATGGCCTCCGACCTGCCCGACCGCTTCACGGTGCCCGCCTCGGCACCGGGGCCGGGCAGCGCCCGCGAGCTGAGGGTGCCGCGCTACTCGCAGGAGATCCACAAGGGGCAGTACCCGGAGTACGACAACGGCGGCGAGGCGTGGTGCAGCCCCACCTCCTCGCAGATGATCATCGAGTACTGGGGCCGCCGCCCCACCGCGGCGGACCTGGCCTGGGTGAACCCCGCCTACGCGGACCCCCAGGTCTGCCACGCGGCCCGCTACACGTACGACTACCAGTACCAGGGCTGCGGCAACTGGCCCTTCAACGCCGCCTACGCCGCGACCTACCGCGACATGCAGGGCGTCGTCACCCGGCTCAGCTCCCTGAACGACGCCGAGAAGCTCATCGCCGTCGGCATCCCCCTCATCACCTCGCAGTCCTTCCTCGCCTCGGAACTGGACGGCGCGGGCTACGGCACGGCGGGCCACCTGATGACGGTCGTCGGCTTCACCGCCAAGGGCGATGTCATCGCCAACGACCCGGCGTCGCCCAGCGACGCGGCGGTCCGCCACGTCTACAAACGTCGGCAGTTCGAGAACATCTGGCTCAGAACAAAGCGCTACAACGCCTCGAACAAGGTGGTCAGCGGTACCGGCGGCATCTGCTACCTCTACTTCCCCGTGGAGGTGACGGAGGAGCAGCGGCGCGTGCTGAGGACGTTCGGCATCCGCTGACCGGTGCGGCGGGGCGTCAGCCGTTCGGCGCGGCGAAGGCGGAGCGGTACCACTCGACGGTGGCGCGCAGGGCCTCCGGCATGGGGGTGGCGCGCAGCCCCAGCTCTTCGGTGACGGCCGTGTCGTCCATGACGAACGGCTCGGTGTGCCAGTAGAAGAGCTCGGCGTACTCGCCCATGAACTCCGCGTCGAACGGGCCCCAGGGCTTCGGCTCGGTCAGCACGTCGGCGCGGACCGGGCGGCCGATCTCCTCGGCGACGAGGTCGAACACCTGGCGGGTCGTCAGGGCCGGGGCCACCGGCAGGTGCCACAGCCGCCCCCAGGCGTCCGGGCGCTCCGCGAGGGTCACGAGGCCGGCGGCGAGGTCCGGGACGTAGGTGTAGCTGTGCGGCAGGTCGATGTCGCCCATGGCGCCCACCGGCTCGCCGCTCAGCGCCGCCGGGAAGACGCCCCCGCCGAGGGACGACGTCAGCGTGCGCGGCCCGAAGAAGTCCGCCGCCATCCCCAGCACCACACGGGCCTCGCCCCGGCGGTGCGCCTCCAGATACCGCTCGGCGATCCGCGCCCGCACCCGGCCCTTGCGCGACGTCGCCGCGAACGGCGTCCGCTCCGTCATCGGGACCCCGCCGGTCGGCCCGTACAGATTGAGCGTCTCGACCGTCGCCAGCACGGCTCCGCTGCGCCCGACCGCCGTCAGCAGCGCCTCCTGGATGCGCGGCAGGGTCTCGGGCTGCTGCGCGTACGGCACATGGGTGCAGTTGTAGACGGCGGCGGCGCCTTCGACGGCCTCGCGCACCCGCTCGGCGTCCGTGACGTCGGAGGCGACGAGCTCCGCCCCCGGCGGCACCGCCGCGCGCCCCGACCGGTTCACGCAGCGCACGCGCCGCCCGCGGGCGAGAAGTTCATCGGCGACCGCGAGCCCCGAGGGCCCCGTGCCCAGCACGACGTGCAGTTGACGGTCGTTCATGACCCGCTCCTTTGGTTAGTGCTCTTCGTTGTGGTTATATCTTATAACTAAAACTACGATCCATCGCGCGGGCGATGAAGTCAAGGGGGCCGTCATGGTCGTCACGGCCCGGAGGGGCTGAGCGGACATTCCTGCCGGAAGTTCGTGGCGCGGGGTCAGACCGTGCGTCCGGGGCGGGTGTTCGACGGAGAATGTGCTGTGCGGCACTTTCGTGCGGCGTGCGTCGGGGGGCTTGAGACCGTACGATTGAGGGGCTCACGCCGTGTCACATGCGCCCCTCCATGGCCGAATGCGGACCGTGCTTTTCCGCTTCGGGGTTCCATTCGAACGGACGATCAGTAGCCTCGGCTCAACACACCCGCGATGAGCTGGAGCGACTGACTGATGGAGCGTCCCACCTGGGCCCCCCAGGGAATCGACCTGTCTGTGCCGAGCGTGTCCCGGATCTACGACTACTACCTGGGCGGCTCGCACAACTTCGAGGCCGACCGCGAGGCCGGCCGCAGGGCGATCGAGGCATTTCCCGGGCTGCCGAAGGTCATGCAGACCAACCGCGCGTTCATGCGGCGCGCTGTGCGCTACGCCATCGGCGAGGGTGTGAACCAGTTCCTGGACATCGGCTCCGGCATCCCCACCTTCGGCAACGTCCACGAGATAGCCCAAGCGGCCGACCCTGCCGCCCGGGTGGTCTACGTGGACCATGACCCGGTGGCCGTCGCCCACAGCCGGGCCGTCCTCGACGGCGACCCGCGGTCCGCCATCGTCGCCGCCGATCTCCGCGCCCCGCTGGAGATCCTGGCCAGCCCCGAGGCCGGCCGGCTGCTCGACCTCGACCGTCCGGTCGCGCTCCTGCTCGTGGCCGTGCTCCACTTCATGGAGGACAAGGACGACCCCTGGAAGGCGGTCGCCCGGCTGCGCGACGCGCTCGCTCCGGGCAGTCTGCTGGTGATGACGCACGCCTCCCTCGAAGGCGGGCCGCGGAAGCCGGAGGAAGGTGCAGGAGTGCAAGGTGTGTACCGCGAGGTCGGCTCGCCGCTGCTGATGCGCTCGCGGGACGAAGTCACCCGGTTCTTCGCCGGGTTCGAGATCGTCGAACCCGGTCTGGTCTCCATGCCGCACTGGCGGCCCGACGCCGCCGACACCCCCGAGGGCTCGGACGAGGACCCGGTGGTCTTCAGCGGATTCGCCGGCGTAGGGCGCAAGCAGTGACCGTCGCACGGGGCGGCAGACAGATGCCACGGAGCGCCGCCGACGAGGACCGGCTCCAGCGGTTCGCCGCCATCTGGAGCCGCGCCGTCTACCCCGCCACCACCACCTCCATGACGCGCGCCGAGTTCGAGGGCTACCTCGTACCGCTCGCGGGCCGGCTCAGCGACGCGCTGCGCGCCCAGCCCTTCGACGCCGGGCCCGCCGCCGACATCGGGGCCGCCCTCGTCGACGCCCACTGCACCGACCCCGAGGCGCTGCCCCTGATCCTCAGCGTCATCGACGCCTACCTGGTCCTCTACTGCCCGCCCGGCGACGAGATGTCCGCCGAGGAGAGCCGCTCCCGCTGCTCCCGCCTCCAGCACGGCGTCGCCGCCGGCTTCGCCCGCGCCCTGCGCGAGCGCACCCGCAGCGAGCAGGAGGCCATCACCCGCGCCGCGCTGGGCGCGCGCGCCGAGGCCGAACAGGCGCTGCACGTCAGCGAGGCCCGGTTCCGCGCGGTGTTCGAGGCCGCGGCCGTCGGCATCGGGATCGCCGACGTCGACGGCAAGGTCCTGGAGGTCAACGACGCGCTGTCGCGGATGTTCGGCGGCATGGAGCACCTCGCCAGCGGCAGCAGGGCCACCGACTGGGGACACCCCGAGGACTCGCCCGAGGTCTGGGGCCTCTACCGCGAACTCGTCCGCGGCGAGCGCGACCACTACCGCATCGAGAAGCCCTACGCCCGCGGCGACGGCAGCGTCCTGTGGACCACGCTCACGGTCTCCCTGCTGCGCGACGCCGACGGCGAGCCCAAATACCAGATCGCGCTCATGGAGGACATCACCGAGCGGCGGCGGCTGCACGAACGGCTGCGCTACGAGGCCCGCCACGACGCCCTCACCGGCCTGCCCAACCGCACCATGTTCTTCGAACACCTCGACCGCGCCCTCGCCAGCGGCCCCGACGGCGCGGACGGCGACCGGGTCGGCCTGTGCTACCTGGACATCGACGGCTTCAAGGCCGTCAACGACAGCCTCGGCCACGCCGTCGGCGACGAACTGCTGGTCGCCGTCGCGGAGCGGCTGCGCGCCTGCGCCACCGCCCCCGGCCAGCTCGTGGCCCGCCTCGGCGGCGACGAGTTCGTCGGCCTGGTCACCGGCCCGTCCGCCAACGCCGAGGCCACCGCGCTCGCCCGCCGCATGCTGCGGGCCCTCGCCGACCCCGTCCACCTCGAAGGGCGCGAGCTGTCCGTACGGGCCAGCATCGGCGTCGTCGACGGGAAGACCGGCACCGCCGCCACCCGGGGCGCCGCCGAGGTGCTGCGCAGCGCCGACATCACGATGTACCGCGCCAAGGCCGCCGGCGGCAACCGCTACGAGCTCGCCGACGCCGCCTGCGACGCCCGCGCCATCGCCCGGCACTCCCTCACCAACTGCCTGCCCGCGGCCCTGGACAACGGCGAGTTCTTCATCGAGTACCAGCCGCTGGTACGCCTCGGCGACGGCGTCGTACGCGGCGCGGAGGCGCTCGTCCGGTGGCTGCACCCGGTGCACGGCGTCCTCGGCCCCGACCAGTTCATCCCGCTGGCCGAGTCCACCGGGCTGATCGTGCCGCTCGGCCGCTGGGTCCTCCAGGAGGCGGCCCGGCAGGCCCGCGCCTGGAAGCACGCCGAGGGGGACGGGCCGGACGCCGGGCCGCTGCGCGTCAACGTCAACCTGTCACCGGCCCAG
This sequence comes from Streptomyces sp. NPDC057654, assembly GCF_042800135.1. NCBI lineage: Bacteria > Bacillati > Actinomycetota > Actinomycetes > Kitasatosporales > Streptomycetaceae > Streptomyces > Streptomyces sp. NPDC057654. The sequence continues at coordinate 5,189 of NZ_JBHVHQ010000444.1, forward strand.
CTCTGCTATCCGGGCCTCGTCGCCGAGACGGTCGAGGTGCTCGCCGAAGCGGGGCTCGACCCCGCCGCCCTGTGCCTGGAAGTCACCGAGAACGCCCTGATCGGCGCCGACGAGGACGCGCTGCGCCCGCTGCGGCAACTCGCCGACCTCGGCGTCGACATCGCCCTCGACGACTTCGGAACCGGCTACTCCAACCTCTCCTACCTGCGCAGACTCCCCGTCTCCACGCTCAAGCTCGACCGCTCCTTCACCCGCGGCATGCAGTGCTCGCCCGCCGACCCCGTCGACGTGAAGATCGTCGAGGGGATCGTCTCGCTCGCCCACACGCTCGACCTGTCGGTCACGGTCGAGGGGGTGGAGACGGGGAGCCAGGCCGAGTGCCTGCGCGTCCTGGGCTGCGACACCGCCCAGGGCTGGTACTACGCGCGCCCCGGCCCGCCCGAGCGCCTGCACACGCTCTCGCTGGTGGACGCGGCCTCGTAAGCATCCGTGCGACGGGCCTACGGGCCCACCTGCGGGTGCCGCGGGTCGCCGAGCTGTTCGTGCTCCTCGTCCGTGAGCAGCCGCGAACGGATCAGGAACCGCACCCCCTCGGGCGCTTCGAGCGAGAAGCCCCCGCCGCGCCCCGGCACCACATCCACCGTGAGGTGGGTGTGGTGCCAGCGCTCGAACTGGTCGGCGGACATCCAGAAGCCGATCGGCTCGGCCACCCCGTCGACGTCCAGCGACGCGAGCAGGACGTCGGAGGAGCCCGTACGGAACTCGCCCGCCGGGAAGCACATCGGCGAGCTGCCGTCACAGCAGCCGCCGGACTGGTGGAACATCAGCGGGCCGTGCGCGGCGCGGAGCCGGCGCAGCAGATCGGCGGCGGCCGGGGTCAGTGCGATGCGCGAGACGGCGGTCATGGAGGTCTCCTCCGGGGTGTTGCCGGGAACCGGTTCCTCATCAGGAGAGCAGGGCGCCCGTTGCAAGGACGTTGCGAGGACGTGGCGAGGGCGCTGCGCGCCTTCTTCCAGGGCCCCGGCGGGTCGGTCAGTCGAAGCGGATGTGGCGGGCGCTCGTCGCGTACTGGCGCAGCCGCGTCCGCAGCGGCCCGTCGTCGTTCGCGGCGATCGGCAGCCCGGCCGACCGCGCGATCCGCTCGGCGACCCGCGCGACCGGGGTGCGGTCGGTGCTGATGTGCTCGGCGAACTCCGGTTCCCGCAGCCGCTTCAGGCAGTCGTCGAGCCGGGCCACGGCGAAGCTCTCGGTCCGCAGGCCGAACCCGAGCCCCCGCTGCCGCAGCCGCCGCAGCACCGTGGCGCGCTCGGCGAGCAGCGAGAAGTGGTGCACCTCGTGGCCGGCGTCGCGGAGCCTGCCGACGACCTCGGCGAAGTAGCCGGAGTCGACGAGCGTCATCGGGACGATGACCGGGCCGGGGTGCTCGCGCAGGGCCAGGTCGAGCATGTCGTACACGCTCCGCCGCCAGGTCGGCAGGTCCTGGAAGTCGCCGCGCAGGGCGGGCGGCAGCATGCGGTGCAGCCCGAACCCGGCGTGCTCGGGATCGCACACGACGCTGCCCGCTATCCGGCGGCGCAGCTCGAACGCGGTCTGGGTCTTGCCGCCCCCGAAGGGGCCGTTGATCCACAGCAGCATGCGGCCGACGATACCGGGGGCGCGTCCCCGGCC
>NZ_JBHVHQ010000445.1:0-6856 GCF_042800135.1 Streptomyces sp. NPDC057654
CCTCCGTACTCGTCGGTCCGCTGGTTGCTGTGCGACGAGAGGAAACTGCCGACGAGGTAGCCGTGGGCGCCGTGGATCTCCACGACCTTGAACCCGGCGTCGAGGGCGCGTTCGGCGGTCTTCGCGAAGTCCGCCACGACGCCCTTGATCTCCTCCTTGGTCATCTCGCGCGGCGCGAGGTCGCCGTCCCTGGCGGGCAGCGGGGAGGGCCCCACCGTCCGCCAGCCGCCCTCGTCCTCGCTCCGCTGCGCGCCGCCCTCCCACGGTGCGGTCGTCGAGCCCTTCCGGCCGGCGTGGGAGATCTGGATGCCCGGAACGGTCCCCTGCGCTTCGAGGAGGCGGGTCACGCGCTTGAAGGCGTCGCGCTGCTCGTCGTTCCAGAGCCCGAGGTCCGTGGGCGTGATGCGCCCCTCGGGCGATACGGCCGTGGCCTCCACCAGGATCAGCCCGGCGCCGCCGACGGCGCGGGCGCCGAGGTGTGCCAGGTGCCAGTCGTTCGGCGCGCCCAGGAGGGGGCCGTCGGCGTCCGCGCTGTACTGGCACATCGGGGCCATCCAGGCACGGTTGGGAATGGTCAACGACCGCAGCGTGTACGGCTGGAAGAGAGTGCTCATCTAAGGCTCCGCTCGTGCGTGGGTGAACCCGATTACCTTTGTACGATAACCATCGTAGTACGGCGGTTGTCAAACAAAGCGGGTACGGGCGCGGGCCTGCCGCTGCTCACACCTTGAGGCCCGCCCCGCGCCTCGCGGCCCGCCCGTGCCTTGAGCCGCGCCCCACGCACGCCGGGCGGCGCCGGCCTCAGGTGAGCCGCATGTCGATGACGTACTTCCCGCGCACTCCGCCCGCTTCGAGCCTCCGGTGGGCCTCCGCGACGCCGGATATCGGGAAGACGGCGTCGATCAGGGGACGGACGCTCTCCGCCTCCGCGTACCGCGCGAGTTCCGCGATGCGCCCGGCCGGCGGGTTGTTGCTGAAGAGCTTGATCCGGCCGGGCCGGGCGGCGGCCCGCAGTCCCGTGCCGAGCATGGACCTGACGATGCGGTCCGAGTCGAAGGCGAGCGCGACCATGCGGCCCTGCCGGGTGAGCCGGGCCCCGTAGGCGCCGAGATCCGTGCCGACCACGTCGACGATGACGTCGAAGCGGCCGAGGTCTTCCGGCCGGGTCGTGCGGTAGTCCAGGGCCGTGTCGGCGCCGAGACCCTTGACCCAGTCGAGGTTGCGGGCGCCCGCCAGGGCGGTGACGTCGGCGCCGAGTGCCGCGCCCAGCTGCACGGCGATACTGCCGACGCCGCCCGCGGCGCCGCGGACCAGGAGGCGCTCACCGGGCACGATGCGGGCCTTGTCGGCCAGCGCGGTCAGGGCGGTGGTCCCCGATGTCGGAAGGGCGGCGGCCTCCAGCAGGCTCAGATTCTCGGGCGCCCCGGCGAGGCGCCGCTCGGGCACGACGACGAAGTCGGCGATGGCCCCGAAGGCGAAGTGCGGCATGAGACCCCACACCGCGCCCCCGGCCCGCCAGGCGTGCACTCCGGGACCAGCCTTGGCGACGCGGCCGGTGAAGTCGCCGCCTATGCCGCGGGGGAACGTGCCGCGGGCGATGCGGCGCAGCTTGCCCGCGCGGAAGGCGGTCTCGCCCGCGTCCACGCTCGCGGCGTGCACCTCGATCAGCACCTCCCCCGGTCCGGGATCCGGCGTGGGCACCTCGCCGACCCGCAGCACCTCGGGCGGCCCGAAACGGTCGTACTGAGCGGCACGCATGGTCACTCTCCTCCGGATGCCCGCCCGCGAGCGGGCGTCCGCATCCATAAGCGGCGGCATAAATGGGGTGGCACCCCACTTAGATTCGCTACGATAACCGGAGAGCCACCCCGATTAGCAAACACAGGAGGTCACGGTGGTCGGCACCGCAGCGCGACGGCCCATGCGGGCGGACGCCCGGCGCAACTACGCGCGCATCCTGGCCGCCGCCGAGGAGACGTTCGCGTCCCACGGCGCCGACGCCTCCCTGGAGGAGATCGCCCGGCAGGCCGGCGTGGGCTCGGCCACCCTGCACCGGCACTTCGCCTCCCGGCGCTCGCTGCTGGAAGCCGTCTTCCACGACCGCGTCGAAACGCTCTGCGCGAGGGCCGAGCAGCACAGCCGGGCGAGCGAACCGGGCCCCGCGCTCTTCTCCTGGCTGCGGGACTTCAACGCCTACGCGGTGGCCAGCCGCGGGCTGATCGCCTCGCTGCTGCGCGACGGCCGGGACGTCGGCCTGGTGGCGGAGGACGACGACTGCGTCACGATGATCACCAACGCGGCCGGGGAACTCCTGGACCGGGCCCGGCGGGCGGGCGCGGTACGACCCGGCCTCCGCACCGAGGATCTGCTCGCGCTCGTCAACGCCATCTCGCTCGCCGCGGGGAGCGAGGAAGATCCGGAAGCCCGCGGGGACGCGGAAGCCCGCGACGACGCCGAGGACCGCGGCGGCTCCGAGGGGCACGGCGGCTCTGGGGACCGCGACGGTTCCGGGGACCGCGACGGCTCTGATGATCACGACAGCTCCGGGGGCCGCGACGGCTCCGACGGCCACCACGGCGCGCAGGCCGCGCGGCTGCTGGACATCGCGATCGACGGCATGCGTTCACACTCGTGCGAGTCGCCCGCGGCGGCACCCGGCAACGACCGCCCACACCCCTCCTGACCTGCTGCGACGCGACTCCGGGGGCCGTTGTCAGTGGGTGGGTGCAGACTGACCCGTGACTGAGACAACGGCGTCCCGGAGGTGGCTTGCCATGGCTGAGGTCATGCTCGCGATCGGCACCAAGAAAGGTCTGTTCCTCGCCCGGCGGCGTGGCGGCGGGTGGGAGGTCGACGAGCCGCGCTTCAGCGCGCAGTCGGTCTATTCGATCGGGATCGACACGCGTCGCGCCACGCCCCGGCTGCTGGTCGGCGCGGACAGCTCGCACTGGGGACCGTCGGTCTTCCACTCCGACGACCTCGGCGCGACCTGGCACGAGCCCCAGCAGCCCGCGGTGAAGTTCCCGAAGGACACCGGGGCCTCGCTGGAGCGGGTCTGGCAGCTGCACCCGGCGGAGGCGGACGCGCCCGATGTGGTCTACGCGGGGACGGAGCCGGGCGCGCTGTTCCGCTCCGTGGACGGGGGCGAGACCTTCGAGCTCGTACGGTCGCTCTGGGACCACCCCACGCGGCAGGAGTGGGGCGCCGGTTTCGGCGGGCAGGGCATCCACACCGTGATCACCGACGCCCGCGACAGCGACGCCGTGACCATCGCCGTCTCCACGGGCGGCGTGTACCGCTCGCTGGACGGCGGAGACAGCTGGAATCCGTCGAACGCCGGGGTGCAGGCGGTGTTCCTGCCCGACCAGTACCCGGAGTTCGGCCAGTGCGTGCACAAGATCGCGCAGGATCCGGTGGACCGCGACCGGCTGTATCTCCAGAACCACTGGGGCGTCTACCGCAGCGACGACGCGGGCGGCGCGTGGTCGTCCATCGGCGCCTCGCTCCCCTCCGACTTCGGCTTCGCCGTCGCCGCGCACCCGCGCAGGGCCGATGTCGCCTATGTCTTCCCGATCGAGGCCGACAGCGACCGGGTGCCGGCCGGGCGGCACTGCCGGGTCTTCCGCACCGAGGACGCCGGGGCGAGCTGGGAGGGGCTCGCCGCCGGGCTCCCCGAGGCGCCGCACTTCGGCGTGGTGCTGCGCGACGCGATGTGTCTCGACGACGCCGACCCCGCGGGGGTGTACTTCGGCAATCGCAACGGCGAGGTGTACGCGAGCGCGGACGAAGGGGACAGCTGGCGGCTCGTCACCTCGCATCTGCCCGACGTGCTGTGCGTACGGGCCGCGGTCGTGGGGTGAGGCGAGGCCCGGTGAGGTGATGTGGGGGTGCGGGTGGTGCGGGAGGTGCGGGGGTGAGGCGGGGCGGTTCGGGGGCGTGTCGTGGGGTGCCGGACAGAGCCAGTAGAGTGACGCACCGTGGCTGCACGACCGTTGAACGAAATCGTCGAACCTGGCTGGGCGAAGGCACTTGAGCCCGTGGCCGGACGGATCACCGCGATGGGCGACTTCCTGCGCTCGGAGATCGCGGCGGGCCGTACGTACCTACCGGCCGGGGCCAACGTGCTCCGCGCCTTCCAGCAACCCTTCGACGACGTAAGGGTTCTGATCGTGGGTCAGGACCCGTACCCCACCCCCGGCCACGCCGTGGGGCTGAGCTTCTCCGTCGCGCCCGAGGTGCGGCCGCTGCCCGGCAGCCTGGAGAACATCTACCGGGAGATGCACACCGACCTCGGGCTGCCCCGGCCCTCGAACGGCGACCTCACCCCCTGGACCCAGCAGGGCGTCCTGCTGCTGAACAGGGCGCTCACCACCGCGCCGCGGAAGCCCGCCGCGCACCGCGGCAAGGGCTGGGAGGAGGTCACCGAGCAGGCGATCAAGGCGCTGGTCGCGCGCGGCGGCCCGATGGTGGCGATCCTGTGGGGGCGCGACGCACGCAATCTGCGGCCGCTGCTCGGGCAGGTGCCGTCCGTCGAGTCCGCGCACCCCTCCCCCATGTCGGCCGACCGCGGCTTCTTCGGCTCGCGCCCGTTCAGCCGCGCCAACGACCTCCTGGTGCGGCAGGGAGCGGCCCCGGTGAACTGGCTGATTCCCTGACGTCCGGCGATAGGGTGTCCGGCCATGACGACTCACACGAACGTTCCCGCGGGTTGGTACGCCGACCCGCAGGGCACCCCTCACCAGCTGAGATGGTGGGACGGCAGCCAGTGGACCGAGCACACCCACCCCGGGCAGGCGCCGTCGGGTGGAGCGGTTCACGCCACGCATGACCCGGCGCGGATCCAGGACCAGGTCCAGCGCCAGGCCAAGGTGGCACCCGAGGCGCAGGGCGGCGGCACCCTGTTCACCGAGCCGGTTCTGGTGGTGAACCAGAAGGCCAAGCTCATCGAGGTGACCAACGAGTACAGCGTCTTCGACCAGCACGGCCGCACGCTCGGCACGGTGGTCGAGGTCGGCCAGAGCGCGGCGAAGAAGGTCCTCCGCTTCGTCTCCAGCCTCGACCAGTACATGACGCACAAGCTGGAGATCCGGGACGCCCAGGGCCGTCCGCAGCTCCTGCTGACCCGGCCGGCCAAGCTGATCAAGTCCCGGGTGACCGTCGAGCGCCCCGACGGGCAGCCGCTGGGGGAGATCGTCCAGCAGAACGCGATCGGCAAGATCAATTTCGCGCTGGTCTCCGGCGGTCAGCAGATCGGCGCGATCAAAGCCGAGAACTGGCGCGCCTGGAACTTCGCCATCGTCGACCACACCGACGCCGAGATCGCCCGGATCACCAAGACCTGGGAGGGGCTCGCCAAGACGATGTTCACGACGGCGGACAACTACGTGCTACAGATCCACCGCCAGCTCCCCGACCCGCTGCTGAGCCTGGTCGTGGCCACGGCCCTGACCGTCGACACAGCGCTCAAGCAGGACGCCCGAGGGCTCGGCTGAGCCGGTGTCCGAGGACATGCGCATCGACGGCGCGGGCGGCACCGACGCGGGCTCGGACGTGAGGACGGGCGCACGTACGGGTGCGCGCAAGGAGACGCGGGCGGAGGCGCGTACGAATGTGAGCGGCCCCTCGGCCGGAGCCGCGGCCGGCCCCACGCCCGGCTCCGTGCCCGGCCTGGTCCTCGCCGTCGACTCCGGCGGGTCGGGGGTCCGGGTCGCGGTGGCCCGCGCGGATCTCGACGGCCCCGTACGTACCCGGCACTCCCCCGACCCGGTGGCGACCGGCGCGGCGGGCATCGACGCCCGTGCCTTCCTCGCCCACGTGCTGCCCGCCGCCCGCGACCTGCTGCGCGAGGCCGGAGCGGACCGCGTGAACCATGTCGACGCGGTCTGCGTGGGCGCAGCAGGCATGGCCACCCTCGGCGGCGACCTGCGGAAGGTGCTGCCCGGCGCGCTGCGCGCGGAGCTGGGGACGCGCCGGCTCGCCCTCGCGGCCGACGCGGTGACCGCCTACGCCGGGGCGATCGGCCAGCGGCCGGGCGCGGTCGTCGCCGCCGGCACCGGAATGATCGCCATCGGTTCCGACCTGACGCCGGAGGGCGGCTGGCGGCGCGCGGACGGCTGGGGGCATCTGCTCGGGGACCTGGGCGGCGGAGCGTGGATCGGCCAGGCCGGGCTGACGGCCGCGATGCGCGCCCACGACGGGCGTGCGGGCGGCTCGGCCGCGCTGCTGGCCCGTGCGGAAGCGGTCTTCGGCCCGGCGGGCGAGCTGCCCGGAAAGCTGTATCCGCGCACCGACCGGCCCGCCGTGCTCGCCTCGTTCGCGCCCGAGGTGGCCCGGTGCGCCGAGGCCGGCGACCCGGTCGCGCGGCGCGTCCTCGCCACGGCCGCCCGTCACATCGCCGAGACCGCGGCGGCGGTCTGCCCGCGCCCCCAGGAGCCGGCCGCGGATGCTGGGGGCGCGGCGCGGTACGAAGTGTCGCTCACCGGCGGGCTGTTCCGGATCGGCGCGCCCCTGCTCGTACCGCTGCGCGCGGAATTGCAACAGCAACTGCCGCACGCGGTGCTGATCGAGGCCGCGGGCGGCCCGCTGGACGGCGCGCTGCGCATCGCCGCGGCGCTCGCCGCGGACGAGCTGCGGCTACCGCCGGATCCGTTCATGCTCTCCATTTCGGGCTGACCACTTCCGCATCAAGTCGTACGAACCGCCGAACATATCCGGACAGAGTGCACGCAGTCGCCCCCTCCCGAACGGTCGGCCCTCGCGAGCGGATAACATGCGGCGCCATGAGCTCCCCCACAGGGCCCGCGCCTGGCCTGCCTGTACGAATGCCACGTCCCCGCCAGCCCGGACGGCACCGGCG
>NZ_JBHVHQ010000446.1:0-6856 GCF_042800135.1 Streptomyces sp. NPDC057654
GCGGCGCCCCTCGACCGGCTGCGGGCCCGGAACTACCCCTGGTGCCGGCTGGACCCCGGCCGGGCCCGCGAGCTGGCGCCCGACCTGCGCGTCCCCGGCCACGTGCGGCACATCGCGTACTTCCCCGAGGAGGGTTACGCCCTGCCGCACCCGCTCGTCGCCCGGCTGTGGGGCGAGGCCCGCGAGCTCGGCGCCGAGCTGCGCTGCCCCGCCGAGGTGACCGGCATCGAGGAGCGCGCCGCGGACGTGCGGCTCGAACTGTCCGACGGTACGGAGGACACCGTCGACCTGGTCGTCACCGCGACCGGCCGCTGGAGCGCGCGCACCGCGGCGCTGGCCGGTGTGTCGCTGCCCATGGCGGACACGACGGAGCCCGGCTCCGCCACGGTCGGCCTCCTCGGCTACACCTCCCCGACGGCGGCACGGCTCGACATGGTCCTCACCACGCCGCGCGTCAACGTCCGCCCGGACGGCGGCGGCCGGCTCGTCGTCCAGGGGCTCGACCTCGACGCGGACGCCGACCCCGCCGCGCCGCTCCCCGTGGACGGCCCGCACGCCGCGCAGCTCCTCGACCGCCTCGCCGACCTGCTGCACAGCACCCAGGGCGCCCGCCTCGACTCACTGCGCGTGGGCCGGCGCGCGATCCCCGCGGACGGCCTCACCGTCGCCGGCCGACTGCGCCCGGACGGCCGCGTCTACGCGCTGGCCACGCACAGCGGCATCACCCTGGGCCCGCTCCTCGGCCGACTGGCTGCACGGGAGCTGCTGGACGGCGAACGCGACCCGCTGCTGGCCGGCTTCGCCCCGGACCGCCTCACCCGCGCCGCACCGGACTCCTTCGGCGAGCTGACGCGCCCCCGGTTCGCGGGACAGCAGTAGCGGCCTCGCCACGGGCGGCCGAGCGGCATGGCCGCCCCGGCGCGTCGCGGGCGTCGGCGTCGCCCCGGCACGGGCCCGCCGCTCGGGCCGGTCACCCGGCCGGGCGGGGTCCCGCGTCGGCGGCGGCGTCGGCGGCCGGACCGGCCTCGCGGCGGAGTTTGCGGAGTTCGCCTTCGAGGCCGTGGCCGCGGGTGCGGACGACGACCTCGGCGAGGTCGGCGAGTTTGCGGTTGGAGCGCTGGGAGTGGCGGCGGAGGAGGTCGAAGGCTTCCTCCGCGTCGCAGCCCAGCACGTACATGGCGATGCCGCAGGCCTGGTCGACGACCGGGCGGCGGCGCAGTGCCGTGTCGAGCTGGTCGACCTCGGCGAGGGCCCGGCGGTAGCGGCGGTCGCGGACGAAGCTGGTGAGGGCGAGGTCGCCGAGCATCTCGGTGGCCTCGTGGGCCTCCTGCCGCAGCGGGCCGGGGCGGAAGCCGTAGACGCTGACGGTGACGGTGAGCGCGTCGCGGCTGAAGACGAGGGTGGCGCTGGAGCGTACGCCCACGTCCAGGGCGCGGGCCCGGAAGACGGGCCAGCGGCGGTCGTGGAGAAGGTCGTCGGCGGCGGCCTCGCGGCCGGTGTCGAGGGCCGCCGGTATGGGGCCGTCGCCCGTCTCCAACTGGGCGGTCACCAGGGTCGACAGGTCCGGGTGGGTGGCCGCCGTGGACGCGTCGTCGGCGTCGTCCGTGACGGCGGTGACGGTGGCGCCGCAGCTGCCGGGGGCGCACCACGCGGCCTGTTCGGCGAGGTGGGCGAGTCCGCGGTCCAGGGACGCCGCGCCGTATTCGGATGCGCCGACGACCTGCGCGAGTGAGGTGGTCATACGGTCCGGCATGGGGTGGCTCAGTCCCTTCGCGTTCGATTCGTTCCTCCCGTGCCCTAACTGTCCCGCTGCCCGCCCGGCCCGCCCCGGAAACAAGCGGAAGGCGGTGGCCGGGGAACAACAGGCCGGATCTGCGGGGCTGGCCGTCACCCGACCGGGCTACGGTGTGCCCATGACCGGGGCTGAGGAATTCGGTGCGGAACTGGCGGACTTCCGCAGCCGCGTCGACGAATTGCGTACCGCGCGGGCGCTGCCCGCGCAGGAGCGGCTGTCCGCGCTGGACGCCGCGCTGTTCGAATTGGAGCACGCGGCGGACGTCCTGTGGCCGCGCTATGAGGAGCTGGCCGCGGCGGCGCGCGGCAGCGCGGAGGGCCTGCGCGGGCAGGGCGGTCAGGAACAGCAGTTGCTGAGGGCGCTGTTCCAGCGGATGCCGATGGCGGTGGCGCTGCTCGACCGGGAGACGGTGGTCAGGCGGCTCAACTTCGCGGCGACCCAGCTGTTCGGGATGCGGGCGGGGTTCGCGACGGGCCGGCGGCTGACGGGTTCGCTGCGGCACGACGGCCGGGCGGCGCTGCGCGGTCAGGTCGCGGCGGTGGCGCGCGGCGAGGGGGCGCGCAGCCTGCTGGTGCACCTGCCCGGCGGCCGTGCGGGCGCGGCCCTGCGGGTGACGCTGACGGCGCTGCGGCCGCCGGGCGAGCTGCGGAACGCGGTGCTGGCCGTCTTCCAGCCCGCCGCCGACGGCGAGCGCACGGGCCCCGCGCCGGCCGCCGCGAAGGCCGCGGCGCAGGGCTCCGCGACCGCCCCGTACCTGGCGGAGGTGACCCGCCACGCCGAACTCCTGGACCTCCTCGACGCGATGGCGACGGCGCTGCTGGAGCGGCGCGCGAGCGGCGCGGCGGAGGTGCTGGAGCGGGTGGCGCGGGTGCTGCACGGCCGGTTCGCGGACTGGGTGGTGGGCGATCTCAACGACGGCGGCACGCTGCGCCGCGTGGTGGTGCTGGGCCCCTCCTCGGCGGACGGGCTCCGTACGGCGGTGGCCGAGGTGAACCCGGCCGACTGCCCGCTGGTGGTCGAGGCGACGGCCGCCGGGACCTCGGCGCTCCAGGTGCAGCCGGACGACCCGGAGCTCTTCGGCCGCGACCGGGACGGGGCCGCGCTGCTCGTACGGGCGGAGGTCACGTCTCTGGTGTGCGTACCGCTGCGGCCCGCGCCGACGGCGCCGGTACGGGGCGCGCTGACGCTGCTGCGCTCGGGCGGGCGGCACGCGTTCGAGATGGCGGAGGCGGGGGTGGTGGACCGGATATCCCGGCATGTGGCGCTGGCGGTCGCGGCCGTCGATCCCGCCCGGGGCCGGGACACCGCGGAGGCCGCCTCCTGACGCCGCCTCACTTCCCGCCGCGGCTGTAGAGCCTGTCGACTCACGCGGCCTCCTGGAGCACCTGGCGGCGCAGCCGGTTGCAGGTGCGGCTGATCAGCCGGGACACGTGCATCTGGGAGATGCCGAGCTGGTCGGCGATGCGGCTCTGCGTCATGTCGCAGAAGAACCGCATGTAGAGGATGTTGCGCTCGCGCTCGGGCAGGGCGCGCAGCTTGGGCTTGAGGGACTCGCGGTCCACGACGAGGTCGAAGCCGTGCTCGGGCGAGCGGAGGGTGTCGGCGAGGGAGTAGCCGTCCTCGGCGCCCGGCAGTTCGGCGTCCAGGGACAGGGTGGTGAAGCTCTCCATCGCCTCCATGCCGACCAGCACCTCCTCCTCGGTGAGGCCGGTGTGGCGGGCGAGCGCGGCGACGCTGGGGCCGTGGCCGTCGAGCGAGCGGGTCAGCTCGTGGGTGGCGGCGCGCACCCGGTTGCGGAGGTTCTGCACGCGGCGCGGGACGTGCAGGCCCCACATGTGGTCGCGGAAGTGCCGCTTGACCTCGCCGACGATGGTCGGCACCGCGAAGCTCTCGAAGGCGGCCCCGCGGTCGGGGTCGTACCGCTTGACGGCCTTGACCAGGCCCAGCAGGGCCACTTGCTGAAGGTCCTCGACGGACTCGCCGCGATTGCGGAACTGCCGGGCGAGCCGCTCGGCCATCGGGATCCAGGCGCGGACGACGCGCTGCCGCAGCTCGTCCTTCTCGGGGCCGTCGGGCATGGCGATGATGCGGCGGAAGTCGTCCATGGTGTCGGGGGCGTCGTCATGGGGGTGACGGCGGTGCGTGCGTACCGTGATCGCGGTGGCCATTGCTGGTCTCCTCAGCGGTGGGTGGTGGTGGCACCGCGGGAGCGCACTGCACGAAGCGGACAGAGCACGCCTGGAGCGATGATCCGCTCCCACGGGCGTGCCTCCAGTCCGAAGCACATGTATTCGGGTGCCCCGCCGCGCGGGGACCAAACGGGGTTTTTCTCTCCGCGTTTTTCTCTCCGCGTCCGCGGACACCCGTGACCGTGGGGCGACGGCGGCCGTCGAGTGTCGGGATGCCCATGCCTCGCCTACGTTCGTAGGGGATCTACGTTCGTAGGGGATCTGCGTTCATGGGAGATCCACCGTGCGCGGGGAACCGCGCGCGCACCGTGTCAAGGGAGTGAGCAACATGCGGATCGCTTTTCTGGTGGCCCCCGAGGGCGTCGAGCAGATCGAGCTGACCGACCCCTGGCAGGCCGTGCTCGACACGGGCGGCACGCCCGAGCTGGTGTCGACGGAGTCCGGCCGCATCCAGGCGTTCGACCATCTCGACAAGGCGGACACGTTCGCCGTGGACCGGACCCTGGACGAGGCGGAGGTGTCGGACTACGACGGGCTGGTGCTGCCGGGCGGCGTGGCCAACCCGGACGCGCTGCGGATGGACGCGCGGGCCGTCGCGTTCGCGAAGGGCTTCTTCGACGCGGGCAAGCCGGTCGCGGCGATCTGCCACGCTGCGTGGACGCTGGTGGAGGCCGATGTGGTGCGCGGCCGGACCCTCACCTCGTGGCCGAGCCTGGCGACCGACATCCGCAACGCGGGCGGCACCTGGGTGAACGAGCAGGTCAAGGTGTGCACCGGCGGCCCCAACACGCTGATCACCAGCCGCAATCCGGACGACCTCAAGGCGTTCCGCGAGGCGTTCACGAGGGAATTCGACACGTCGGGCAGCTGAGACCGGCCGCTCGCGCGGACCCGTACGGACGACCGGCCGCCCGGCGTCAGGGCCTGCGGCCCAGCAGGCACAGGAGCTTGGTCTGCGGGTCCGAGCCGGGCGGCGGCTCCACCGGCTCCGCGAAGTAGTCGGTCTTGGACAGGTCGGCGGCGTGCGGCGCCACTTGGCGGGCCGCGAAGGAGACGAGCTCGCCCGGCAGCCGCTCGTCGCCGTCGGTGGCACGCGCCAGGTCCCAGGAGTGCACCACGGCGTCGGTGATCATCTCCGCGCAGTAGTCGGCGGCCGGGCTGTCGCCGTAGGAGAGATGGACCGTGCGCTCCAGCGCGTTCGGCTCCGAGAACGCCGCTCGGGCCGCCGCGGCGGCCCGCATCCAGGTCGTGGCCGGGTCGTCGCCCAGCTGGTCGCCGTCGAACGCGTCGCCCCGCGCGTCGATGGACGAGCCGTCACGGACCAGCGACGGCACCCAGAGCTGTTCGACGGTCAGGTGGTTCACGAGGTCGCGTACGGTCCATTCGGCGCACGGCGTCAGCGCGTCCCACTGGTCGGGCCGCACGGCGCCCAGCCGCTCGGTGAACAGGTCCAGGGCCTCGGCGTGCCGGGTGAGCAGCGGGTTGTGCGGCGTGGTGTGCGACGGGTCAGCCATGCCGCCATTGTCCCCTCGGGGCCCGTCGGCTGCGACCCCGCCGGGCCGTCGCGATCCCGGAGGGCGGCCGCGATCCGCCCGTGTCGATGACGCCGTCCCGGGTACCCGCCCCACGCAGTCCGGCTCTGACGTGCTCGCCCGCGCGTCGCGGGCAGCACGGCGGGCCGGTACGGAAGGGAACCACCGAGCAACCGATAAGAGGTCGAACAGAGATGGCCCAGTTCGTGAAGGACGTCATGACACCCGCGATCGCCTCGGTCTCCCCAGACGCCTCCCTGGTCGAGGCCGCCCAGCTGATGCGCTCGCAGGACATCGGCGATGTGCTCATCGCCGAGGACGGACGGCTCCTCGGCGTGCTCACCGACCGCGACATCGCCCTGCGCGCCGTCGCCGACGGGGTGGACCCGCTCACCGTCAGCTGCCACTCCGTGTGCACCCGCGAACCGGTGACGGTCGGCCCCGAGGAGGAGGTACGGGCGGCCGTACGTCTGATGCGGGAGCACTCCGTACGGCGGCTGCCGGTCGTCGAGGACGGGCGGCCGCTCGGCGTGATCAGCATCGGGGACCTCTCCCGGGAGCAGGATCCCGGCTCGACGCTGGCCGACATCAGCCGCGCCTCCCCCAACACCTTGCCCGGCATCGCGTCGGCCTGAGCGCGGCGGGCCCCACCCCGGCACCGGCCCCGGCACGGGTCGCGGCACTGGCCCCGGCCCCGGCCCCGGCATCGGCCCTGGTGCCGGGTGTCGGCGCCGGGTGTCGGTGCCGCATCCCGGCGACGCTCCGGGGTAGACGTCGCGCATGCGAAATCCGTTGAGTACATGGGACCGCACGGTCTTCCACCAGGTCGCCACCCGCCACTGGCCGGGCGGTGACCGCGTGCTGCCGGGGCTCACCCGCAGCGCGAACCACGGCGCGCTGTGGCTGGGCATCGCCGCCGGCGCCGCGGCGCTCGGGGGCCGGCCCGCCCGGCGGGCCGCGCTGCGCGGCGTGGTCTCGCTCGCCGCGGCCTCGGCCACCGTGAACACACTGGGCAAGCGCTCGGTGGGGCGGCGGCGGCCGCTGCTGGACTCGGTGCCGGTGATACGACAGCTCGCCCGGCAGCCCTTCACCACCTCCTTCCCGTCGGGGCACGCGGCCTCGGCGGTCGCCTTCGCGACCGGCGTCGCGTTCGAGAACCGCTGGTGGGGGCTGGCGCTCGCGCCGCTCGCCGCCTCCGTCTGCTTCTCCCGCGTCTACACCGGCGTCCACTATCCGGGCGATGTGCTGGCGGGCGCCGCGCTCGGCGCCGGCGCGGCCTACGCGGTGCGCGGGCTCGCGCCGACGCGCTCCCAGCTCGCGCCCCCGGCCCGGCCGCAGGC